>JBEEMZ010000015.1:0-33490 GCA_041192405.1 Bacteroidota bacterium
CTTAAAAAGAAGTGCAATAGTACGTTTTTTTTGAATTATGTGGTAATGATGAATTTTTTTTTAAACAAAAAGGTCGTGCAAGTTTGGTTGGATGGTCTTCTTGTTTAAAATTTAATTTATGCTAAAATAACTGTCCTGTTTCAAAAAATTTACAATTCTTGAATGATCATTTACAATTCTTGAATGATCAATGAATTATAAATTATTTTAGTTGCAATTTAAACAGGACAGGTCACGACCTGTCCCTACGATTTTTCGCAATCCATTTTGTAACGGGTTCATGGAGATACGGATTACACGGATTTTCACAAGATTTACACGGATTTTTTGATTTTTGAACGCTCAATACGCCCTTTTAAGTCAAAAATCCGTGTAATCCGTCCTTCCATGAACCCAATTTTAACTTTTGTCAAGTGCATAGAAAGTCATCAGCACCTACGGTTTTAAATCAAAAAGCAATGAAAATCGTAATGTATTGCCTAATGGATTGCGTTGCACGGACATTGGCACTAAATACGACGCGTTGATAGTCGCTAAACTACTTTTGAAACCAATGCCTGTTGTCCAATATTGTCTGCCGCCTTTGGACGCATGTTCGTAAAAGTAGCCTGTGCGAATCGCAAATTGCTTATCGTACCAATATTCCGCGCCTGTACTCCATGTCCATTCCCGTAATTTTTCGCCACTCGCCGAATAATCATCTGAAAAAGATTGAAAAATGCCCTTTACGACACCCACATTGCGCCAAGTACCCGCCGCATCTGGCGTTGGCACTAAAAGTTTATTAGCATCAAGCGCGAACGTGAACGAATTATGCGCATCTACCGACACCGCCCAAGCTGCCCCAATCCCTAAATTGGTCGGCAAAAAATCGTTTTGATACAAGTACGAAATTTTATTGCCCAGATTGGAAATCGCTACGCCGAGTGTTAAATGGGTTGGTTTGGAACCCATTTGAATCGGTTTTTTGTACGTCAACGATACATCTACCGCACCTGCTTTACCTGATTTAATTTGCGTCGAACCGACGGAGGAGCCCGTCGCTAAATTGGAATAAATATATTTGCCCGTCACGCCGACTGATAAATGTTCCGTCAATTGACGCGCATATCCGATGCTTACTGACATTTCACGCGGCGTTCCTTGATTTAAACGAGTGCCATTTTCATCCATCCATTCCAACGTTCCAAACGAAAAGTAACGGACATCGATTCCAAAAGCTTGTTTATTTTGAGCGTTGCCGAACTGTTTGAAGCCCGCTATATTCAATAAATAAATATTGTCTGAACCTAAATTCCGAAACCAAGGTGTGTAAGTCATGGAAACACTCTTGGACGATTCGCTCAATGCCATTTTTGAACCATTAAAATGCAGGGCATTTGGGTCTGCGGAGACGGCAATCCCTGCATCGCCCATGCCGCCCGAACGCGCATCTGGCGTAATCCGCAAAAAGGGAACTGCCGTTTGAATTACATTTCTACACGGTCTGCCTAACGGGTCAAGACCATTCACGCATTGCGCCGCAAGTTGTGCGTACATTAGAACGCAAAGCAGCGTTATTGAATAATGAATCTTTTTTTTCATTGTTGTAAAATTGATTACACTACTGAGTTGTTAATTTTTTCCCCGCAGATGCTCGCAGATTTTCTTTTTTCTGCGAAAATCTGCGGAAAAAATCTGCGAAATCTGCGGGAAAAAAAAGGAACAACTCAGTAGAATAGCTATTTTTAGATTAATGCACTACCATGATTGAAGTCACTTGAACACAAGTGCCATCCACTTCCAAACAAACTCGAACGAAATTCGCTGCCCAATTCGACGTATCCCAAGAGGTCGTATAATTGCCTGCGTCAATCGTAAGATAATCTTTTTGGGCAATCAAATCGCCTAATGAATTGTAAATCAATATTTTAACATCACTTTGTTCGCTGATTTTGAAATCAACTGCCATCACATCTACCACTGGATTGGGATAAATCCGCATATCGGTCTCATGGCAATTGATGGTCAAATTCCGTAACCCGTCCGTTTTGGCAACGCCTTCTTCAATTTTGACGGATGGAAGCGTTTTCAAACATTGATTGGCATCGCGGATTTGAACGGTATGCGTCCCGCTACCAATCCAAGCCAAACTATTTTCAAATGTTCCTTCATTCAACCGATATTGAACCGCACCCGTACCGCCCGTCGTTTTCACAACGATTGGAGTCGTTTTACCTTTGCAAATCAAGGTATCTACGGTGATGCTGCCCGCTAATAAAGGCGGTTGCGTCAGCGTGAAACTCGCCTGTTTCACACAACCCCGATTGTCGGTAACGCGCACCGCATAATTTCCAACGGGTAATCCTTTGTAGAGTGAGTCATTATTTTGCGCTACGCCATTGAGCGCGTATTGAATCGGCGCGACTGCATTGGCAACTTGAATCGTTGTTTGAGTCGTTTCGCCCCAACATTTAATGGGATTCGTCACGGTCGTCACCACCAAATCCGCAGGACGCACCACCGTATATAAGGAACTCGCGGTCTGACATCCATTCACATCTTTTACCGCGATTTGATAGGTGCCACCTTGCACCGAAAAGCTATTAGCAGCTTGATACACAAACCCATTTAAACTGTATTGATATGGTGTCGTGCCACCCGTTGCCGTAGATTGAAGATTCGTAAATCCATCGTAACAAACTAATGCCGCCGCCGTTGGAGCCGAAACCGTCAATAAAGCAGGTTGCATTAACGTCACGCTACCCATCGAATCTATACAATTATTGGCATCTCGAACCCAAATGCGTTTCGTTCCCGCCGCGAGTTCAAATAGATTATTGGATTGATAATTCAACCCATTCAAACCGTATTGAAACGGCGCGGTTCCCAAATTCGACCCAAACGTGCATTGAGATGCGCCTCCATTACACAAAATGGGAGTCGTACTGCGAACCACCAAGGATGGTAAGGCATTGACAATCAATGATTTAGAATTCGTTGCAACGCAATTATTGGCATCCGTAACCGTTACCGAATACGTTGCATTGGCGTTGGGAGTAACCGAAAGCCTTGCATTGATACTGTTATCATTCCAACGATAGGTATAAGTTCCACCGCCGCCCACAGGATTTGCGGTCAACAACTCTGTTGCGCCGTTGCAAATCGCGTTATTCGGAGACGTAACCGTTAGCGTTGGTAACGCATTGACCGTAACTGTCGTCGCTGCCGTGTTGGTACAACCATTTCCAGCGACATCCGTTATCGCCACAGCATAATCGCCCGAAGTCGTTGCCGTGTAATTCGCTTGCGTTTCGTTATTGAGATTTGCGTTATTGCGTTTCCATTGGTAGGCAAAACCCGTTCCTGTATTCGCGTTTAAAACCACACTACCCCCTTGACAAAAAGTCGTTGGAGTCGCAGGTGTGATGGTTGCGGTTGGTAACGGAAGGATCGCCACCGCCGTAGCTCCTGTAATCATCGAGCAAGAACCGGGTAGTACCGTGATTGCAAGCGTATAGTTACCCGACGCAGTTGCGTTATAAGTACTTGTAGTTGCACTTGGAATGTCTGCTCCGTTGCGTTTCCATTGGTAGGCAGCAGCATTGGATGGGGAGCCCGTCAAGAGACCTGTCCCACAAAAAGTTGCGGTTGCACCATTGGTAATCGTTCCATTGGCGTACTGAATAACCGTCATCACAATCGAATTACTGGTTGCCGTTGTCGGCGACGCGCCTACCGCATTACTCGTCATCACACACGTCACCGATTCTCCATGCGTTAACGTTCGAGTCGTATAAGTATCGCTATTCGTCCCAACATCGACCCCATTTCTTTTCCATTGATACACAGGACTCGCACCCCCATGAGTCGGCGTTGCGGTGAAGGAAACAATCATATTGGCACAAGTCGTTTGTCTCCCCGCCGTAATCGCAATGCTGACTGCGGGTGTCACTGGTGGCACCACTGTCATGGTGATGCCCGTACTCGTTGCCGTCGCTGCCGAAAGACAAGGCTGACTGCTGGGCGTAAGCACACAGGTCACGATGGCACCATTCGTCAAGGCTGCATTCGTATAAGTCGCGCTATTGATGCCGACATTCGCCCCATTTAATTGCCATTGATAAACGGGCGTTGCACCGCCATTGGTAGGCGTTGCGGTGAAGGTGACGCTCGTGCCTGTTATAATCGTGCCACTGGGACTCGCCGCAATGGTTATCGAAGGCGTTACAGTCGGCGTGACGGAAACCTCGGCACTGCCCGTCATCGTTGCGGTACAACCGCCTGAAACGGTTGTTGCATCCACCGTGTAAGTACCTGCGACGCTTTGCGCCCCAAACGCAAGTGCCGAACCCGTGCCTGCAACGACACTACCTACTGCCGTCCCTGTGTTTTTCAATTGATAATTCACGCCTATCTCGGAGTTGGCTAAACCAACCAGAACGCCCGTTCCACCCGCACAAGACGCACCACCGCCTGTCACCACATACGTTGTCGGCATGGTGCAACTCACTTGATATTCATACGCCCCAAGATCGGGATTACCCGAATAAGCATTCCCTAAAATATCCGTCGTCACACCTGCCACAGCAATGCCCGCATTGACGCACGGACTGCCCGCTTGCAACCGCAAGCCATCATCGGCAGTGCGAGGGCGATTATCCGCACCATTGGGATTGCTCGAATTCACAAATAACGGGTCTTGATTATAAATCATATTGGAGCAAGTCCCATTGCTCGGACAAGCAGACTCTTGAATCAAGCAATTTTGAAACTCAAACGAACCCCGCGCATTGACCGAACCCGAATTGCCCCACAAAAGACAGTTTTTCAAGACGACTGGGAGGTGCCCACTATCCCAAAAGATTATAGCAACCGCACCGCCACTGCCCGCTGGCGCACGATTGTTATAAAACGTAGCATTGGTGATTTGGAGGGTTCCGGGTGCATTCATATCATCATACGCAATGGCACCGCCTGTGGCAGTCGCGCTATTGTCATAAAAAACACCGTTGAGGATCCGCACGTTTTGGTTTGAGCCATCGCCAACCTGATAAATCCCGCCGCCGTACACAGCCGAATTAGACGAAATGATATTATGGGTCAGCGTATTCGCCCCTTGACTCATATTAATCCCGCCGCCGCCAGACGTAGCCGAATTAGACGAAATGATATTATTGCTCAGCGTATTCGCTCCTTGAAGCGTAAAAATCCCGCCGCCTTCGAACGAAGCCGAATTAGACGAAATGATATTATGGGTCAGCGTATTCGCTCCTTGATTCATATAAATCCCGCCGCCGTACAAAGTCGAATTAGACGAAATGATATTATGGGTCAGCGTATTCGTGCCTTGAACCGTATAAATCCCGCCGCCATAGTTAGATGCCGAATTAGACGAAATGATATTATTGCTCAGCGTATTCGTGCCTAAAGCCGTAAAAATCCCGCCGCCAGAGTTTCGCTGTATCGCGTTTCCATTTATCGTAATGCTGGTGCCGCCGTTTGCATTACCACCTTGAATGGTGAACCCATTAATCGTCACGCCGACTCCGCTTAAAGGCATCGAAGCCACTACAACGTGATAGCAATTATCCGCATTGCCTGCGGCACCAATGTCACCACTCAAAATCGTTGTATTGACGGCAAGATTGCGCTGCGAAGTATCCGTTTCGATACCCCCAAACCCACCAAAGAGTTTTACCCCATCTTTGACATGGAACGTTTTATCACGCAGATCGGTGGTGTTGATTTCCACGCCCCCATTATAGGGTTTGTTGGTCGGGAGGTAAGTGCCTGCGGCGACCCACACCGCATCGCCCGAAGCCGATGCCTGAATCATCGCTTGCAAATTCGCACTCGCATTCGCCCAAGAACTGCCATCGCCTAAACCAGAAGCCGCTACTTTGACATAGCGCGTCGCAAAAGCCGTGGCGTGGGTCGCAGCGAAAAGCAGCAACAGAACCACTAAATTAAAACGGGAAAAATTACAAAATTTCGTTTTCATTGAAACGGAATCGCATGTAGTTAAAATCATAATTCGAGTCTGTTTGAATAGAATTGTTTTAGGTAAAAAGATACGGAATCTGTAAAAAAGTCGGTTCGTTTCAGCTAAAAAATTGAGAAGCAAGCCCATCCGTAGGACTTGAAAGCACAAGTCATGCATAGATTAGGTTGTAAGCAATGGATTTATTCAAAACGTTTGTAAAATTTGGTTGCAAAGATGTATGTGTTTCAGTGTTTGAGTCAACTACTTATAAGTAGAGGTTTCAAATATATTAAAATTAAAAACGCACTGCCTAACGATTCTTGGTACCCTTGATAAAGTGGTTCATACCCTTTATACGGTTGTTCGGGTACTTTACACAGCAGCACACCATATTTCGGATTATCTTTGTATTCGATAGCGACGGCATGAGGCTGTCACAGACGGATAAGAAGTTATTTAGTGTGTAAGCGCATATTGTCGCATATTGTCGCATCTGAATTCTATCAGTTTAGATTACCTTTGCATCAAACTCAGATTTTTTTCTTTAACCTACTTCACTAAATAAATGAAATTAACTTCACTAACATCGAAACGGTGTATTCAACAAGTCGTTGGCAGCAACATTCGCGTCGTGCGCGAATCGCAACAGATTTCCCAAGAAGAATTGGGGTTTAGATCGGACTTACATCGAGCGTATATTGGTCACGTCGAATGTGGCAATCGCAATATTTCGTTGAAAAGTCTCGAAAAAATAGCGCAAGCCTTAGGCGTAGAATGGCACTTTTTACTCAAAATGTCGGTTTAGGTTTTTAATACCGTTTCGGAAACGGTCAACATTTCCGAAACATTTCTTTTAAACAATTTCATCTAAACGATTCGTCATTTTGCGAATAATTTTAAATTCATTAAAAAACGCTCGCCCTACAACGCGCAACACAGTATAAACAGGTATCGCCAAAATCATTCCGCCGATGCCGCCTACGTTCGCGCCCGCAAGCGTCACTAAAAAAATCTCTAACGGATGCGCCAATACTCGGTTTGAAAAAATGATGGGTTGAATAATCCAATCATTAATAAATTGCATCACGCCAAACGTTATCGCCACTTTTATCAACAAAGGAACCGTCTGCGAATAAAAATCTAATTCCAAATTAGACGAAATCGTGATGAAAATGGCGAAAATACTGCCCAAAATGGGGCCCAAATACGGCACAATATTAATCAATGCCGCAAAAATGGCAATTAATAAAGCATTTTTCACGCCCAAAACCAAGAAAATCGTCGTCAAAAAGAACACAACAAAAATCATTTGCAACAATAAGCCACTGAAATAACGCGATAATAAAGTCGTCGTATCGCTGACGGCTTCCCGCGCATTGTCTTCATATTCTTTCGGCGCGAAGTTTGATACAATTTCAGTAAACATTTTATTTTCTTTCAAAAAGAAAAACGAAATAAAAAGTACTGAAATCAATCCAACAACCAAATTTCCTGCAACCGCAATGATAGAACGGAAAAAATCCGTAATGCGAGCAGGTTCAATATATTTTGAAACAGCATGAATGACTTCATCAGAAGCGGTCATGCCTTGATGCACTAAACCAAATTTTTGTCCCCAAGCCGTTATTTGTTTCAACGGTTCTTCTAAGGCAGTGGTGATATTATCCATTTTGATATTTGACAAATTATTCGCCTGTTGCACGACTAACGGCACAAAGGCAGAAATCAAGCCTGTCAAGACCAATAAAAGTGTAGCTAAAGTTAGAATGGCACATAGAGAATTATTTGCCCTAATATGTAATTTCTTGATTTTCAGATACTTCTGATAGAATTTCATAACAGGTTGCCCCAAAAGCGACACAACCCAAGAAATCAAAATGTAGGAGACAATGGTGCGGAAATACCATAAGATTGCAATCGCTATCAACGAGGTGATGCCGACTGCCCAATAACGACCTTGCATATTCATAGAAAATGGGTTGAATTTGTTAAACTTTTGGACAAATTTAATATTTTTTATTCAATGCTTAACAAAAATGAGCATTAGTTTCATTGAGAAAGTTGGGTTGATAGAAATACGGATTTCATGGATTTTCACACGATTCATACAGATTAACAATTCAAAAAATCCGTACCAATCGTGTGAAAATCTGTGAAATCCGCACTTCCATCAACCCAATTTTAACTTTTGTCATGTACTAATGCATTCTGAATCAATGATTCAAATATCAATTTGCCATCCGTATTGCCCAAAACGACTTCCGAACAACGCTCAGGATGTGGCATCATGCCAAATACATTGCGCTGCTCATTACAAATACCTGCAATATTAAACATCGCTCCATTTGGATTTGCTTGCGTCGTTGAACGCCCTTCTTCATCACAATAAGTAAAGATAACTTGTTGATTACTAACCAATTGTGATAAAGTTTTTGTATCCGCGTAATAACGACCTTCCGCATGTGCAATTGGAATTTTCAAAACTTGGTCTTTTTTCAGCGATTGCGTCAAGACTGAATTATGCGATTTCGGTTTCAAGTAAATGTTTTTACAAACAAATAGTTGATTTTCATTCCGCAACAACGCGCCAGGAAGCAAGCCCGCTTCACATAAAATTTGGAACCCATTACAAATGCCAAACACATATCCACCCTTATTGGCGAATTCGGTGACCGCTTGCATTATCGGCGACAATCGCGCAATCGCCCCGCAACGCAGGTAATCGCCAAACGAAAATCCGCCAGGCAATATAATACAATCCAAATCCGCAGGTAAAACCGCGTCTTTGTGCCAAATTTTAACCACATTTTGTTTCATCACAGAACCCAAAACGTGTATCATATCGTCATCGCAATTAGAACCAGGAAAAACAATTACTCCGAAATTCATTTTTAGTTAGTTAGTTAATTAGTTAGTTGGTTGGTTAGTTGGGTCGAAATTTTTAGCACTCTGCCCCTCTCTCGCGGCGCGACATTTCATAATCATTTCGGGCTTCATGCGTTACTCAGTTGGTTAGCTAACTAATTGATAATCAACTAACTAACGAACCAACGAACGAATGAACCAACGAACCAACCGCAAAAGTAAAGTTTTTTATTTTAAACCCAATGAATCTCTTAAATATCGGAACTTTTCTGCATTTTTTTGCCAATATTCCGTTTGCAACGTTTTTTTCAACGCGCCTGCGCTAACCAATTTATCTTCTGATTTTTCCTGCCAACCCTGTATTTTATGTGGAAAATCTTGGTCAAACCAAATCTCAAGCGTTCTTTTCAATTCTGGATACGTGATTTTACAAATGCGCTGCTTTTTTTTATCATCCGAAAAACTGATAGAAGCCCGCGAAGGCAACAGCGTTTGATGCCGAAGCCGCGCAAAAAATAAAGATGGAATCATCCGAACTTCCCCTATCGGCACACTTTCAGGGCTGATGCGCAACCGATTCATCATATCATCCTCCAACAAAACGCCATCTAATGAACTCAATTTATCACTCGGTTTCTCAAAATAGGACATTTCTTGCAATTTATATTTGTTATTTTTGAAATTCAGTTGCATAAAAATTTGTCCACACCAATCTTGCACCGAAACCGTCGTTTTCAAAGTATGAGCTTCCTGCCCCAAATCCGTCGGTGTAAACACTGATTCCATCATCGAATAATCATAAATCCCCGTATTAAAATGATACATCTTATTCATTTTCAACACATTAATCTTATCCGAACCCGACGCATCATCTAATTTCACTTGTTTCGATTTAGAAAATTCTTCCGTCACAAACACAATCACTGCCGAACCTTTGCGGTCTTCGCCATAACGCTCGTGATGCAGGTCATATACATTGACCTCGCCTTTGCCCCCGAACCAATACGACCGAAATGCCTCTGTCACACCTGCTTTATACTGCGTCGCCAACAACCCATTTTTGCTATTCGGCAGGTTGCAACCACCCAAAAACAAGGAACAGATTACTACCGTTAAAACGGTAATTATACACAAAAATGAATTTTTCATAAATATTTTTTTTGATAATATTAAATTATATGATAATTTTTATATAAATTTAAATAATTGAATAGTAGTGTTTTAAAGTTGATAATAAAATAGCGTTTTATGATATTTTATAATATCTATAAAAACATACCCAAAATGTTGTATATGTAAAATAATATCGCCCTTTGACAAACTCAAAGTTTTGTTGTACCTTTGTATCATCAAACGCGAAATAAGCCAACACGCTTTTGTTTCTTTCCAGAATGGATGGGTAAAGGTAAAACAAATTCATTGGAAAAAGCAAAAAGCAAGTTGAAAAAGCGCGGTTCCTAACGGAATGACAAAAAAGCAAACAAATGAGTGAACCCTAATTTTTAATCATCAATCATACAATACGTCCGTCAGAACTTATAAACAGTATGGCAAGAAACTGCCAGAAATACGAATGAGACCACTAAAAAGTTTTAACCGAACTTAAAAACAATCGTTCAAAAAGTTTCAATTTTCATTGCAAGAGATTTCCCCCTAATCGTCCATAAAAAAATGAGGACGCGCTTATGTGTACAGGTGTACCTGTAAGGTGTCCATTGCTTTGCCCAAAATAAGGCAAACGCTTTAAACCTAAGTATTTACTTATACTCAAAAACCTTTATGTATTGAGGGATGGCGGATGGCGGATTTTAGATTTCGGATTGTCGAATTTAAAATTAGAAAAAAGTGTCCCTCAGTACAAATTGGGATTTCAGAACCAATTGATTATCAATCATTTGTGAAATCCATTTTTTGAAATCAAAATATATTTTGTCGCAACAAGCGATTCACAATAGAAAATAAAACTTTTCTTGGAATTCAATGTTATAATGTTCTGAAAATGAAATCATTCTTTCAAAGTCCATGAAAATCAAAGATATCGTTTTGAGTTTTAGATCGGTTTTTTTAATGAAGCCTTTTGTCCGTTCACGGGTAGGAGGCTTTTTTTTATTTTGCCCCGAATGAATCGAATTCGAGAAAATTCGTGGAATTCGGGGCGAAAGGTTTTGATAATTGCGTCGGAAAAGCTACCTTTGCAGCGTTTTTGAAAGCGTTTTTAGTTAATTCATTTGAAATCAATCAATTACATGGCAAATATCGGTCGTATCAAGCAAGTCATCGGTCCTGTTGTGGATGTTAGTTTCGCGGGCGGCTCCGCATTACCAGAAATCCTCAATGCCTTACAGGTCAATAGACCGAATGGTGAAGTGCTCATTTTGGAATGTCAACGGCATTTGGGCGAAGATTCTGTTCGCGCCATTGCAATGGATGCAACCGACGGGCTTACGCGCGGGATGGAAGTCATTGACTTGGGCGCGGCTATTAGTATGCCTGTTGGAAATGCGGTGAAAGGTCGTTTGTTCAACGTCATCGGCGAGGCGATTGACGGCATCGGCAAAGTGGACAAGAGCAATGGTTCTTCTTCAATCCACCGCAAACCGCCTACTTATGACCAACTTTCTACCGACACGGAAGTTCTTTTCACGGGTATCAAGGTTATTGACTTGATTGAACCGTATTCAAAAGGCGGTAAAATCGGTTTATTCGGTGGTGCAGGGGTTGGCAAGACGGTTTTAATTATGGAATTAATCAATAATATTGCGAAAGGTTATGCGGGTATGTCTGTGTTCGCGGGTGTGGGCGAGCGGACTCGTGAAGGCAATGACCTTTTGCGCGAAATGATTGAATCTAACGTAATTAGATATGGTGACAAATTCAAACATAGCATGGAAAAAGGCGATTGGGATTTGTCTCTTGTGGATAAAAAAGAGTTGGAAAAATCGCAAGCAACCCTTGTTTTCGGTCAGATGAATGAGCCACCTGGAGCACGTGCGCGGGTTGCGTTGTCAGGATTGACGATTGCGGAATATTTCCGTGACGGCGACCCGAAAGACCCACAAGGCGGTCGTGATATTTTATTTTTTATTGATAACATCTTCCGCTTCACCCAAGCGGGTTCTGAAGTTTCGGCGTTATTAGGACGGATGCCTTCGGCGGTGGGTTATCAGCCGACTTTGGCGAGTGAGATGGGTTTGATGCAAGAGCGCATTACTTCCACAAAACGCGGTTCGATTACGTCCGTGCAAGCGGTTTATGTGCCTGCGGATGACTTGACCGACCCTGCGCCTGCGACGACTTTCGCCCACTTGGACGCGACAACGGTTTTAAATCGTAAAATTGCTTCTTTGGGGATTTATCCTGCGGTGGATCCTTTGGATTCGACTTCTCGGATTTTGAATCGCAAGACATTGGGCGATGCCCATTACGATTGCGCGCAAAAAGTGAAAAGTACGCTACAACGTTATACCGAATTGCAAGATATTATTGCGATTTTGGGTATGGAGGAGTTGTCCGAAGAAGATAAATTGGTCGTACACCGTGCGCGGCGCGTACAACGCTTTTTGTCTCAACCGTTCCACGTTGCGGAGCAGTTCACAGGTTTGAAAGGCGTTTTAGTGCCAATCGAAGAGACGATTCGCGGTTTCAATATGATTATGAATGGCGAAGTGGATCAATATCCTGAAGCATCGTTTAACTTGGTCGGAACGATTGATGACGCGATTGCGAAAGGCAAAAAATTGATTGCGGAAGCTAAGAATTAAGATATATGTTTCGGAAACCTTCCAGGTTTCCGAAACATCATTTTATCGTAATTCCATAAGTATCAATAGTTTATAAAAAAAAATATGTGACTTTTTTCGCAAAAAATCACATCATATACCCAAATACAATTATCTTTGCGATGAATATAACAGTATTGACTCCAGATAAAGAAATTTTCAAAGGCGCGATACTTTCAGTGAAGGTGCCAGGGACAAAAGGACAATTTCAAATCCTAAGTCGGCACGCTCCGATTGTATCTTCTTTGGCGAAAGGCAGCGTTTCCATCGTGAAATCAGACAATTCACGGATGAAGTTTGACATTAGTGGCGGATTTATAGAGGTTTTGAATAATGAAGTGTCGCTGCTTGTCACAGGCGTTGTAATTAATTAGGCAAAGCTTTTTCATGGCATAAAGTTGGGGGTGAAGTCATAAGTGACTTTGCCCTTTTTGCGGTTAAGTAATTGGCAAAAAAAAAGAGCTGCTCACGCAGCCCCTTCTTCCAACTAAACCTTAAAATGTATGAAAAAATTTAACTCAATCTTTTTGGTTGGTTCGTTGGGTTTATAAACCTAACGAACCAACCAACTATTTACGTCTGCGACGCGGCTCGGGCACAATCGCTCCATTGGAGTCGAAAAAATAATGCGTATTATTGTTCAAACGCACACCATATAAGATAGCCCCGTTCTTAGTGGTGATTTTAATAATATGATTAATTAACGCCGTATCGGTATTTGCTAACAAATAGGTGCGGGCAGCCGCAGGCAAACTATCAAACGCAACCGTCGCAAATCCATGTGTATTCACTATCAAAACGCCATTTGCATCAAAATGATAATGTGTACCATTCGTAAAACGCACTGCATAACGGATTGTACCATCTGCTAATGTAATCTTCACTATTTTTCCAATCGTCAAAGTACCTGCATTCGTTGTAATATACGTTTGTGCGGCTTGGGGTAATTGCGCAAAAGTAATTGAATCCGCTTGCGCACCTGACGCGTGTCCTGTGTGATGCCCGCCTTGTCCGCGACCGTGACCGCCCCCGCAAAAATGCCCACTATCGCGGCGCGTGCTATCAAGCGGCGCGGACGGAGCGAGCAATAACTCTGTGGTAATCAATGCATTAGAATCTGGCGTATCCACAGTTACCTCGTCTTGTTTGTTACAAGCGAATAAAAATAAGATACTGGCAACGGCTGAAAATTTTACAAGATTTTTCATGAAATTAGAATTTTAATTTGTTTGATGAACTAATGTTAACTATTATGCTTTAATTTGTCTCCAAGACGCACCATAAGCAGGGCGGGCTGCGTCCAAAAACAATTTTAATAAAACCTTAACAATCAAAAGGATGAAGGATGAATATTCATCATTCATCATTTATCATTCGCTTATGAAAGTTTTGATAATTCGATTTTCGTCTATTGGCGATATTGTATTAACTTCGCCTGTGGTGCGTTGTTTGAAATTGCAATTGAATGCAACGGTTCATTATCTTACGAAAAAATCATTTGAAAATATCGTTATACATAATCCATTCATTGATAAAGCATTTCTCATTCAAAAAGAAGTTTCAGAAGTCATCGAAGATTTGAAAAATGAACAATATGATTTAGTCATTGATTTGCATAAAAATATTCGTTCATGGCAAGTGCGGCATACTTTGAGTGCAAAATCGGTTGCGTTTGATAAATTAAATGTTGAAAAATGGTTGCTTGTGCAACTCAAAATAAATCGCCTACCACATACACATATTGTGGAGCGATATTTGGCGACGGTTGCGCCTTTTGGGGTTGCGCCCGATGCGCGTGGGTTGGATTATTTCATCCCGCCTCCAAATGAAGTGAATACTTTTCAACATTTTGATTGGAAAGCGGAACAATATATTGCCTTCGTCACAGGCGCGGCGCATGCCACAAAGCGATTGCCCGAATTGAAAATCATCGAAATTTGTCAAAAATTGGAAAAATTGCAATTGCCCGTCGTGTTATTGGGGGGCAAAGAGGAGGTTGAAAAAGGGGAACGGATTGCGCAAACGATAAATTCGCGGTTATGTAAGAACGCTTGTGGGCAATTGAATTTGCATCAATCGGCATCGGTCGTGCGACAAGCGGCGGTCGTCATCAGTCACGACACAGGATTGATGCATATTGCGGCAGCATTTGGGCGGAAAATTGTGGCGATTTGGGGCAATACGGTGCCTGCATTTGGGATGTATCCGTATCGAACCGAACATACTTCGTTTGAAATCAATACTTTACGTTGTCGTCCGTGTTCTAAAATCGGTTTTGAGAAATGTCCAAAAGGGCATTTTCGATGTATGAATGATTTAGATACCGATAAAATTGTGCAACAAGTGAAGCAATATTTTAAGGAATGAGTAAACATTAAACAAATTCAAATTATATTTATATTTATATTTATTCGGCATGGAAAAATTAATTTCATTCATCGCTACGCACGATGCATTATTCGTCTTTGGCATTTTACTATTTTTCGGATTAATCGAAGCCCTTTTTGGCTATCTTTCCGCAACCAAACGTTCCAAAAGTGATGTAATCATTGAAACGGTGAACGCATTTACACTCTTTTTGTTGACCAAACCCCTGATTTCAGCTTTGGGTTATCAACTTATGAAGTTTATTTTGCCCAATCAAGGCAATGCTTGGAAAAATGTACCTTTTTGGGGTGGTTTGTTATTATTTTTGTTGGTGGATGATTTCCTACAATATTGGTATCACAGGTCGGCGCACGAGTACAAATGGCTCTGGAAATGGCATCGCCCACACCACACTGCGACCGAAATGGGTTTATTAGTGTCGTATCGTCAAGCGGTTTATTATTATGTGTTGATGCCAAATATTTGGTGGTTAGGCGTATTTGCGTACTTTGGCGGCGGAATTCCAGTGGCAATTGGGCTTATTTTAAAACAAATTATTATTATTTCGTCGCATAGTTTGGCAGCCTGGGACGCAGTTTTCTACCGAAACAAAGCGTTAATGCCGATTATTAAAATCATAGAACGCATTTTTATCACGCCTGCATTTCATCACGGGCATCATGCGGTTTCCAAAATAGATGCGATTGGCAATCCCAATGGAAATTATGGTAATATGTTTTCCATTTGGGATCAATTGTTTAGGACGGCAACTTTCGCACACGCGTATCCGACGGAATATGGCATTCCGAATGACCCACAAGATTCTTGGGCGGCACATGTTTTTTATCCGCTTGTGAAATCGGAACAAACAGGTTCTGAATTGTCGGATGATTACAAATTTGAAAAAACAACGGTTTTAGAACCTGCTACCTTGGTTTTGAAGGAAGGTTCTTATCTGTATTGCGCTTGCGGATATAGCAAAACGCAACCTTTTTGTGATGGGTCGCATCATGGAACCAAGTTTCAACCTGTCAAATTTGACATTAAAAAGGAGCGCGAATACAAATTGTGTCAATGTAAATGGTGTGAAAAAGCTCCTTTTTGTGATAATAGCCACTTGAAGCAAAAGAAGGATGACGGATGAAGGTGTTTTAATTAGCTGTTCAATTACTGATATCAATAGTCTTTTCTCGCCGATTTTCTTTTGGAGCTTTTTTCTGAGAAAATCGGCGAAATTTTTGGAAAAAAACATATTATAACTTTAACAACTCAGTAGAGAGAAGGAATCAAACAAATTTACAAATAATATTTTTATTTTAAAAATTTTAAAAAATTAAATATGTTTTTTAAAGAAAAAAACGATATATTTATTTGCAAAATTGCTATAAGGTTGTTAATTTTGTCACATTAAACAACCACTATTCCTATTTGTACAATGAAAAAACAAATTTTAGGCATGACCTTATGCCTATTCGCATTCGCCGCTTGTCACAAAGACATGGAAGATAATGATTTTTCGTTAAAATCAGCATCAGGCATTTCCGAACTGGATTTAAATAACAATTCCGTTGAAAAAATTGACTTCAATGCGGATTTGGAAACGCGCAACATTATCATCGGTGATACAGAAGGTGATATCGAAGATGTCGCTGAAATAACTTCTGGGGCAGAAATCATTGATTTGTGTCTAACTGCCCCAAATGGTTGTCAATTCGGCGAGAGTCTCAAATTCCGTTTAGCACCAGGTCAACGTATCGGAAAAGCGGGCATCAAAGACAATAATAATCCAAATCTTAGTTCACCGACCGCACCCCAAAATCTCAATAGTGGTACGAATATACGCAGCAAATACACTTTAAATGGTCGCACTTTGACCACGTTGAAGGGGAAAGAACACATTTATCAGACTGAATTACAAACTGATGGCAATTATAGATTGCAATTGTCACCCAAATTTGCAAACCGAGATGTGGATTTATTTGTATTTCGGTTGAGCTTGGTGAATGGTGTAATTCAAAAAACGCTTGTGCAATGGAGTATCAATGGCGTAGGCAAAACTGAAACCTTGCATTTAAAACAAAAAGGTTATTATGAAATCGTTGTGGATTCAGAATCAGACGCAAATGGCAATGAATATACCTTGATGTTGTCAAAAAATACACCCATTCAGACGCAAACCGCACTCTACAATAATACAATTGTCTATAAATTTACCGCACCGACGGGTCGTTCGGGTATTATTCCTGAGACCTTGACGAGTTTGCGGTTTAGACGGGCGGGTGTGACGCGCACATTTACGGGTGCAGCCGCGCTGACGACTTACTATTTGTTTGATTGTAGCACGTGTGATTATTTAGTGACTGCAATCTATCGCAATAACGTTACGGGGCAATTGACAGAATATTATGCTACAATGTTGCGTCCTTAAAAAATAAATGTTTGTTTTTGTCGCAAATCTATGTTTATGTTTCGGAAACCTTTAAGGTTTCCGAAACATATTCACGTATCTGCATACCTCTCTTTTACGATTCGTTCAATCAACTAAACTAAAATATTATGACAAAACCACACAAATTTTTGATTATCAACATTTTATGTTGGATATTACCACAACTACTTTTAGCTCAATCGCTCCAAGATTCCATTCAACAACGCAATGCCCTTTGCGATACCTTGTTTACGCGCAAGGCGTATTCAAAGGCATTACCCGCCTTTTTGGATTTGCAACAACTGTTGCGCCGACATTTGCCGCCAGCTGACACCCTTTTTATCATAACCTCTTACCGACTGGCGCAAGTAGTTGTTTTCAGTGAAAAATATGATACAGCAATTGTTATTTTAAATGAATTGACACGGATTATTCCGCAAAGTGTTTTTAAAGAACGATTTATATATAGTGATGTTTATAATTTCATAGGATTTTGCCATCGAAAATTGAGACAATATTCGTTCGCAGAGCAAGCCTATATGCAGTCTTATGAAACGGTGTTGCCTTTACAACGACAATATCCGCAAAAAGTAGGGAACCGACTGCATAATTTGTCAGTGTTGTATTTCGACATGGGCAAAATAGATGCGGCAATTGATTTTAGTCAAAAATCGTTGGCTTACACGCTCAAAGGAAGTGAAGATTACCTTGCTCGTATGAATATTTTGGCATCGGCTTATAAACGCAAAGGGCGTTTTAGAGAAGCCTTGCAAACGATACAACTTACGCTCAATCAATTAGATACGCTTAAAGAAAATTATGCAATTCAACTCATGAATATTGCTTCTTTTTATGCAGATATTGAATTAACGGATAAAGCGTTGGAAGGAATGCAGCGTGCACATCGAAAATTAGGAACATTCAGTCAACAATCTTCAACTTATGCGCATTTTAATAATAATTTATCTATCTTATATGTGAAAGTGAAGCAAGATTCGCTTGGATTGTCTCACGCATTGACGGCGTGTCGCCTTGCGGAACGGTTGCCGAATAAAGTGAATTATTTTTTATATATGAGTCAGTTGGCGGACTGTTATACGCAACTCGGCGATACGGCAAAAGCCTTGCCTTTGGCATTGAATTCATTGGATTTTATGCAAAAACAAGGCGTTCAACAGGCAGAACCGTATTATTGGACGCTGGTAAACGCGATTCGATTGTATGAATGTAAAGGTGATTTTCAAAAAGCGATTGATTATAATGAGCAATTATTGGCGATTTTTAACAAAGTTTGGAGTGAATCGGATGATAAATGTATTGTTTCGACGTTAAAATTAATCGAATTGTATCAAAAACAAGGCGCATTCAAACAAAGTCGCACTTTATTGAAACGACTCGCGCAGACGATGAATACGCAAGTCATTTATAATTTAGATGTATTGGACGAGGAGAGTAAAAATATTTTTATCAACAAATCAGTGAAAAAATATCATCATTTACTGCTTTCCGAACTCGAAAATACGCAAGAAAAGGATAATCAACTGACTCATTTGGCGTATCAAGCCGAATTGACGATTAAAGGCGTGGTACTTGGTAGCACTCAATTATTCCGTCAAATGGCGCGGCAATCGAAAGATGCTACCGTGCAAAAATGGGATCAACAACGTGTTGCCTTAAATCGGGCGATTGAACAAGCCTATTCTAAACAATTTGATTTAAAATATATTGATAGTTTAAAAAATAATTTGAATGTTGTGGAAGCGAATTTAATGGCAGCAATGCCCGCTTTGAATGATCTTAAACGACAAACCATTGATTTTGATAGCATTAGAGCCTCTTTACCGCCGCAGAGTTGCGCGATAGAGTTTACGCATTTTAAATATTTTGATACAAAAAGTTGGAAAGATAGCGTTTTATACGGCGCAATCCTCATCAAGCCCGAACAAATGCATCCTGAATGGATTTCGCTTTGTCATGAAAAACAATTATATGATTTATTGAAATCCAATGAAAATCCTGAAACATTTTATGCGGCTCGCGGCGCGGGCACAGGGCGCAAACGCATTCCAAAAAAGAAAACAACTCCAATCAAAGCAAGCGAATTGCCCGCCGATCAGTTATATCAGTTGATTTGGAAACCGTTGGAAACGCATCTTTCGGGCGTGAAGACGATTTATTACGCGCCGTCAGGATTGTTGCACCGCATTGCTTATGCAGCATTGCTTACGGATGAAAATTATTTTTTATGCAATAAATACGATTTACAGGCGATGAGTAGCACGAGAAACTTGATTTTTGAACGCGCTGAAAAAGATAACGCATTGATTATCAACCAAAAACAAAATCTTTTAATTTATGGTGGGATTCGATATGATGGAGATAGCCTTGCGCTCCTTGCGGCGGCGGCAGAACCGAAATCTTCTTTTTGGAGCTTGATGCACAAGCGTTTAGGCGTGAAAAAACGGGGTAACGAAACAGAAGCATGGGCGTATTTGGAAGGGACGAAATGGGAGGCAGAACGAATTACGCAATTGTTCAAAAAGAAAAAAAGAACAGTGGAGACTAAAATAGGTTTCGCTGCCTCAGAAACGGATTTCAAAAATCGGCAATATCAATCGGTTTCGCCGAATCTGATTCACTTTGCGACGCATGGTTTTTCGTATCAAAAACCCATTTTGACAACGAACCAATCTTTTGAAATGGCTTCTAACCCATTGATTCGCAGTGGTTTAGTGATGGCGGGCGCGAATCGAGTTTGGTTAGGGCAAAAACCTTTTGCTGATTTTGAAGACGGGATTTTGACGGCTTATGAAATTTCATTGATGAATTTATCGAATACGAAATTAGTTGTTTTGTCGGCTTGCGAAACGGGTTTGGGCGATATTGAAGGCAGTGAAGGCGTTTTTGGATTGCAGCGAGCGTTCAAAATGGCGGGTGTTCCTTATACGATGATGAGTTTGTGGTCGGTTCCCGACGAACAAACGGCAGAGTTAATGATTCAATTTTATACGTATTTAATTGATAATCAATTTATTACGACTGCATTTAGCAATGCACAACGAGCGATGCAAAAAAAATATCCACCTTATTATTGGGCGGGCTTTGTGTTGGTGCGATAGTGAATTGAATAAAAATTAATTTTATAAGATGTTGATAATCAATGGTTTAAAATTTCATTTCAAAAACGCCCCTTTAAACCAAATTGTAAAATGGATTGAACCGATTTAGAGATTTAAACGGATTTTTTTTATTTTTTGCTTAGAATTTGCATTTTGATAAAAAAATCCGTTTAAATCCTTAAATTTGTTCAATCCGTTTTACAATTCGCATCTTCATTTTCCATAATGAAAATTGCTGTAACTTAGTTTATTTAAAATCAAACCATTGATTATCAAACCATTATAGGTTTTTCAATCACTTTCACTTGTTTTTTTGCCAAAACCGCTTTATAATCTCTCGGCATCACTTTAATCCAAGTCGCTTCATATTTTGCCCAATTTTCCAATACATTCAACGCTTTTTTAGAAGCCGTATATCGGAAATGATCGCGCAACATGGTTCGGACTATTTCAAAATCAACTGCTTCAAGTGGGTCAAAATCAATCATTTCGGTATTACAATTTTGTTTAAAGGTTTGATTCGGGTCGAAAATGTACGCGACTCCGCCACTCATCCCTGCTGCAAAATTTTGTCCTGTCTCGCCCAAAATAACCACAACACCGCCTGTCATATATTCGCAACCGTGGTCGCCAATGCCTTCAACCACTGCTTTCGCACCCGAATTGCGCACGGCAAACCGTTCGCCCGCCATGCCATTGATATACACTTCGCCCGAAGTCGCGCCATATAACGCAACATTGCCAATAATAATATTTTCATCTGCATTAAATTTGGCTTTTCTATCTTTTGCCACAATTAATTTAGCACCAGAAAGCCCTTTACCAAAATAATCATTGGATTCACCTTCTAATGTAAATTTAATGCCTTTCGCCGAAAATGCACCAAAACTTTGTCCCGCAGAGCCTCTAAACCGAATTTGAATGGTATCGTCAGGCAAGCCCGCGCCACCATATTGTTTAGAAATCTCATTTGAAAGCATTGCGCCAACAGCTCTATCTGTATTTTTAATTTTGTACTCGCCCGAATAAGATTTGCCTTGACTCATGTTAAAGGCAAGATTCTTAATGAGTTTTGTATCCAAAACTTTTTTAATACCATGATCTTGTTCCTGTTTTTTGTACAAACCAACGGTTTCATCCGCAGGTTCTTTGTACAAAATCGGACTTAAATCCACCATTTTATATTTCCAATGCGGAATATCTTTATTGATTTTCAACACTTGCACTTGCCCAATCATTTCATTCACCGTCCTAAAACCAAGCGATGCCATGATTTCACGCAAATCATTCGCTAAAAATTTGAAAAAATTGACCACATGTTCTGGTTTGCCCGTGAAACGCTTGCGCAATTCGGGGTCTTGCGTCGCAATCCCGACAGGACACGTATTCACATGACATTTTCTCATCATAATACAACCTTCCACAACCAATGCCGCCGTTGCAACACCCCACTCTTCCGCGCCTAATAACGCCGCAATCGCAATATCGCGTCCAGTTCGCAATTGACCATCCGTTTGAACAGTGACTCTATCGCGTAACTTGTTCTTAACCAAGGTTTGATGCGTTTCCGCCAAACCCAATTCCCAAGGCAAGCCCGCATGTCGAACCGACGAAATCGGCGATGCACCTGTGCCGCCGTCGTGTCCCGCAATCAAAATAGCATCTGCCTTTGCCTTCGCAACGCCCGACGCAATCACGCCAACACCTGCTTTCGACACCAATTTAACATTGATGCGAGCAGCGCGATTCGCATTTTTCAAATCAAAAATCAATTGCGCCAAATCTTCAATGGAGTAAATATCGTGATGTGGCGGCGGCGAAATCAACCCAACCCCTGGCGTTGAATGCCGAACGCGCCCAATCCAATCATCCACTTTATGTCCTGGAAGTTGTCCGCCTTCGCCTGGTTTCGCGCCTTGAGCCATTTTAATTTGCAATTCATCCGCATTTGCCAAATAATGACTTGTCACACCAAACCTTCCTGACGCAACTTGTTTAATTGCCGACCGTTCCCAATCGCCATTCTCTTTTTGACCAAATCTAATTTCATCTTCTCCGCCTTCGCCCGAATTAGATTTTCCACCAATTCGATTCATCGCAATCGCCAAGGTCGTATGCGCTTCATGTGAAATCGAACCAAACGACATCGCGCCTGTCGCAAACCGTTTCAAAATACCTTCAATCGGCTCGACTTCTGACAATGGAATCGCTTCTCGTTTCCGAAACGTCAACAAACCGCGTAAAGTACACGCTTGTTCCGATTGCTGATTAATCAATTGCGCATATTTCTTATAGGAAGCTAAATCATTATTCCGCGACGCGACTTGCAAGTGATGAATCGTACTCGGATTAAACAAGTGAAATTCACCTTGCCGCTTCCATTGATACACACCTCCGACTTCTAACTCATTGATTTTAAACGCATTATCTGGATACGCTAATTGATGCCGCACCAAAACTTCTTCCGCAACGCCGTCAAAACCAATCCCTTCGATGCGAGAAATCGTTTTTGTAAAACACCGTGCGACTACTTCTGAATTCAAACCCAAAATTTCAAAAATCTGCGCACCCGCGTAAGATTGCAAAGTCGAAATACCAATTTTTGACATGACTTTCAACAAGCCTTTGCCAATCGCTTTGATATACATTTCCGACGCTTTTTTGAAATCATATCCAATAATTTTCTTATCCGAAAGCTCTTGAATCGTCGCAAACGCCATGTACGGATTCACCGCCGACGCGCCATAACTCATCAAAGTAGCAAAATGATGCGTCTCGCGCACATCGCCCGCCTCAACAATGATGCTGCAATTGCTCCGCAAACCTTCCCGAATCAAATGATGATGAATCGCCCCTTGCGCCATCAAAGATGGAATCGGCGCGTTCAAAATATCACTCTCGCGGTCGCTCAACACCAATATATTAGAACCATTCCGAACCGCAGATTCCGCCTCTGCGCAAATCCGTTGAATGGCATATTTCAATTTACCTTTTTGTGCATCCGATTCAAACGTAATATCTATTGTGGTGGAAACGAAGTGTTTATGATTAATTTGCTTGATTTTTTCCAAATCCGCATTCGTCAAAACAGGTTGTTCCAAATCAATAAAACGCGATTGTTCCTCGCCCGCAATCAACATATTGCCACTACCACCCAATTTCATATTCAAGGACATGACCGCCCGTTCCCGAATCGGGTCAATTGGCGGATTGGTCACTTGGGCAAATAATTGTTTGAAATAATGACTTAAATGTTGCGATTGTTTGGATAAAATCGCCAACGGCGTATCCACACCCATTGAACCAATCGGTTCATCTCCCGAAGCCGTCATCGGCGCGAGGATTAATTTCAAATCTTCCCGCGAGAAACCAAATAATTGTTGCTTTTCCAACAAATATTTTTCTGTTTCTTGATACACGCCATTTTGAGCAGGAAGCGGTAATTGACTTAATGTAATTTTATTAGTTGCTAACCATTCCTTATAGGTATGGTTTTGACAGACAATGCTTTTCACTTCTTCATCGCCAATAATCCGATGTTGGTCTAAATCCGCAATTAACATTTTGCCTGGTTGCAAACGCCCTTTGAACACAATTTTTGCAGGGTCAATCGGCAATGCACCCGCTTCAGAAGCCGCAATCAACACATTATCATCCGTGATTTGATACCGCAAAGGGCGCAAACCATTCCTATCTAACATTGCTCCTACAACAATCCCATCCGAAAAACAAACAGCTGCGGGTCCATCCCAAGGTTCCATCATCGTTTCATGGTATTCATAAAACGATTTTTTATAATCTGCCATTTGCGCGTCGTGCTGCCATGCTTCTGGAATCATCATCATCAAAGCATGCGGCAAAGAACGCCCATTCATAATCAAAAATTCTAATACATTATCAAAATTCGCCGAATCAGACAACGCTTGACCACAGACAGGATACAATTTTTGCAACTCATCATCACTAAAAACCGTCGAACGCATGAGCGATTCTTTTGATTTCCACCAGTTTACATTACCTGTAATGGTATTGATTTCGCCATTATGCGCGATGTATCGAAACGGTTGCGCTAACTTCCATTTTGGGAAAGTATTGGTAGAGAAGCGAGAATGTATTAAAGCAATTGCTGATGTCAAGGTTTCATCGTGCAAATCGTGGAAATACGGGCGCACTTGATGCGTCGTCAATTGCCCTTTATATAAAATGGTTTTATACGAAAAAGATGCTATATAAAAATGGTCTGCCGTTTCGGGATACGTCTGATGAATTTTATGTGTAGAATACTTTCTTAAAACAAAAAGTTTTCTTTCTAACTCAATTTTAACCCAATTGTTATCTTTTGGTTTGACAAAAACGTGCTCCATACGCGGCTCGACGTTCACCGCACTATCGCCCACCGATTCATTATCGGTCGGAACCATCCGATAACCCAATAAGTCAAACCCCAATTCATCAATATAATCGGATAAAAGGTCACGACATTGGTTGCGCAAGGTTCGATTTTGCGGAAAAAAGACGACTCCAACCCCATAACTCCCAAAATCGGGCAAGTCAAAGCCTAATTCTTTACACTTTTTGACGAAAAATTCATGGGGCGTTTGTAACATGATACCTGCGCCATCGCCCGTGTTCGCTTCGCAGCCACACGCGCCGCGATGTTCCATATTCGTCAACATCGTGAGGGCATCTTCGACAAGTTGATGCGATTTGATGCCATTTAGGTTAGCGATAAGACCTGTGCCGCAGGCATCGCTTTCGAGTTCGGGCGTATAGAGTCCCTTTTTTTGGTCAGCCATTGCTTAGTTTGATAATTTTTAATTGGACTGACAAAGATAAGGGCAAGAAGTTGGTTTTGATTACAAACCAACATATCTTTTTTCAAAACAGTATTTTAATGGGTTTTATTTAAAAAAATAAAAATAAAAATGCTCATTCAATTCAAATATTGAAATTTTAATGAACATATAAGTTTAACACATAGGTAGTTGTAAAAAAGAAGGAATCAAGAACGCACGTCCCTGACTCCTATCTTTTCTATAAATTCCTAATTCAATCTACTCTTTTTTGTCCTCTTTTTTCCAATTTTCCAACATTTTCACGCCTAATAAATCCACAATGGAGCTTCCGCCGCCTGCGCCACCAATATTAATCAAAATGTCAGGAATAATCTTAACTCGTTCTTTACCAATGATTTCCGCAATTTTCAAGCGCGTAAACTGTTCACCGCCCATCGCTTCGACTTGTAATTGATACGCTTCGGCATTCGATTTACCAATTGCCAAAATTTTCAACGCTTCTGCCTCACCTGTCACACGCGTCCGTTCCGCTTCGGCATTACCCATCATGCGCAATTTCTCCGCTTCGGCGCGAGCAATCAATTGTACGCGTTCGGATTCCGCGCCCGCTTGCACTTTGATACTTGCCGCTTCCCCATTTGCCTTTTTGACCGCAGCATCCGCAGTACGTTCCGCAATTTGAACGCCTTGTTGTGCTTGAACCATCTGTTTTTGAATATCCGCAATCGCCGTTTCCTTCTCTAATAATTGACGCGTTTCTTGCGCCATGCGTTGCGTTTCGTAAGTCACTTTTTGTTCTTCGGCGATTTTACGGTCGGTCAACGTCTTCATCAACGAATCAGGCGGCACAATATCGCCAATCAACGTATCCACCCCATTCACATTATACTGTTCCAAAACGCGTTGAATATGCTGTCTCGCCGAATCTTGACGCTCTTTCCGACCCGTCAAAAACGAAATTACATCTGCATCTTGCGCCGAATTTCGGAAATAATTGCCAATCGTCGGTTCCAAAACTTGACTAACAAGATTTGCCATAGTGCCAAATCGCGCAATAACCTTTGGTGCTTCAATAGATGGTATATGAATAATTTGGGAAACATCCAAATTGAACGGAAAACCATCTTTGGAACGAACCGTAATGGTGGACAAATGACGATCCAAATTATGCGATTCCGTCCGCGCAGAAGCCCAGTTTAAGACTAAATTTGTTGTTGGCACCAATTCCACTTTCATAATGTACGGATTCAACGGATATTTGCCAGGGCCCAGTGGTTCTGACCAAACGCCTTTGCAACCCCGCGCCACAATATTACCATGTTTGAAATCATCGCCTGACACATCTTTGCCTTCGGGACCCACATACGAATTCACCACGCCGACATAACCAATCGGAATCATCACCATATCCACTTGTTCCATTTGCAGAAACCAAGGATTAAAATTGTACGAACCCGCCAAAATAATCTGTTGTTGCAACCCGCGACTCCCGCCTGCATTTAAAAATAAGTTCGCATCTTGATAATTATTATGATTTTCAGGCACAATTTTGCCCGCAATACTACCACTATCTACCGCCGTACCGTCCAATGTCGTGATAATACCCACTTTATTTTCCTCAATTTTGGTCATGTTGGCAACCAAAATTTCAAACAAAAAGGTATTAATTCGATACGAACCCGCCGTAATGTAAGCCGCTTGACGACCTTTTTGCCCACCGTGGTTTAAAAACCCAACCGCATCTTGAAACGAATCACAATCTACGCGCCGCGCTAAAATGCGTCCACTTGGCAATTCAATCCCATCTTTCGCTACTATAAGACCGATTTGACCACTTGGAATGACCGTCAATGGTTGCAAAGTGATTTCATATTGCCAAAACCATTTCCAAAAGTAAATGCCTGGAGCCAACACTTGTGCTTGAAAACCCGCTTCACCTTCGGTAGCGATGATTCTGCCACTTGGCAATTCCTTCTTATCGCCAAATAAAACAAACCTTTTTGTGACCAAACCCGTTTTATCTTCGGGAATAATGATAATGCCAAATAATTGGAACAACGGTCGGCGTGCCAAAAATGCTATAATCAAGAGGATTAACCACTTGTATTGCCATAAGATATCTAAAATCATTTTTTTGAATTTAAATTTGCATAAAAAATTGATACTGAATCAGTTGTGATTCAAAAAGGCGGGTCCGTATCGCCACAATTGCCTTGTACATAACGGCAGGCGCGGTTGAATGAGATAAGTTTCATAAGCATTGATTTTTCGGAAAATGATAAATGATGAATTTTTTTCATAATTCATCTATCTTTACTTACAACCCAAAAGTATTAAAAATAATTTGTGGCATTGCATCAACTTTGAGTTATTAACGACGAATGATGCAAAAAATCGTACCAAAACGATTATAATAAAATTCCTTTTTGTTGACAGATGGCAGCAAATTCGCGGTCATTCACGACTCAGATGATTGGAAATTGAATGGTTTTAAGCACCTCAAAATGCCGATCATTCGTAACTAAATAATCGGCATTGGACACAATGGCACAATCCGCAAATTTTTCATCATCTTGATCCACAGGAATTAAGCGAAAATAGTAACTTTTTAATTGGTAGTGAACATTCGGTAAAGCATCCAGCGCATCTAAAAAGAGCGTTGCGATTTCTTCGCCATATTGTCATGCTAAGATTTCTTCATATTCGCTTAAAATATCACTTGTAATACAAACGGTCAATAATCCGTATTCAATCGCTTTGCGGCTCCAGTAGCATGAAGAAGTGGGCTTAATCATGCTAAAAACGATATTCGTATCCAGAACAACTTTCATAACGGTTGATGATCAAGGGTGATTTTTTTTAAGGAATCTGCGTCAGTGCAATCGAAAGGCGTGAGCATAGAGTGCGCCGTTTTCGTATTTATGTAAAAAATAAATATATATTTTCAATATTTTGAAAATGATGAATGATGTTAAAAATTCATCATTCATCATTCATCATTCAACTAATAGATAGCTGTAATAATATATTGGTAAGCCAATGAAGTATCATCGGTTGTAATTTTTTGAAAACCCGCTTGCAACAATTCTTTCTCCACCACACTCATCGGCAATTTCAATTCTACTTTGGGTCCTTCAGGAATCATCTTCTCTTTATAATCCACAATCAAAATTTTGCCACCTTTTTTCATGCCTTTTTTAAGCGTATTTAAATACGCAATACGATTTGTAATATACATATAGGTATTGACAATCAATACATTATCCACTTCAGACGCTGCCAATTGCGGATCATTTGCTTCCACGAGGCGTGGCACTAAACGGGCTTGTAACGCAGGTGCAAGTTTGGTACGCGCACTATCAATAAAGTTAATAAAACGAGGGTCAATGTCCAATGCCAATACTTTTTTGCACTTTGGCACCAACCGAAACGCAAAAAACCCAGTGCCTGTCCCAATATCTGCCACGACTTTATCTTTCAAATCGCCAAAAATATTAATGACCATTTCAGGTTTTTGCCAGATGACGCGTGTAGGATCTTGTATATCATGTACCGTTGTCGTTGGTTTGGGAGCATGTGAAAGTGGTGTTGATGAGGGATTACGGTCATTCTTGCAACTATTGCAACCCAGCAACAGCACAACTAATAGTCCAAAATAAGAACGGACTTTCCAATCATTCATTCTAAGTCGCATAAGGATGTTTGCTTCGGTTATTTTTTTCATCAAATTCAAAAATTTTCCGTAAAGGTAATCGGTTTTAGTTAAAATAATGTTAATTTTAGTTAATTTTTTGTTAAATTTTTCTCAAAAAGAAACGCCGAAAGCCTTTCGGCGCGGTCAGGTTGTATTGACACGCTCCAAAAGGCTTTTTTATTGCATTGGAAAGCAATTCGGTTAGAAAACTTGCGAATATTTTAAAAATATAGCATTGCGCATAAACAAGTCTCGACCTAAACGATTGACATCCCCGCCTTTATAAACCAATAAATCATGGTCATAAAACCAATCCGATTTAAGGTTTAAAGAAAGGTTTTTCCAAATCAAATAATCTAAAGTGTGATAAACTTCCACATCCACATTCTGAAAATCGCGGAAATAGTTAGAATACAAGTCTAATGTACCCACATAACTCAATTTACCATTCAAAAATTTGTTTGAATAATCGGCTCTGATTTCCGAACCAAGTTGATGGTCAATCATTTTACGGTTGCCATTCACGACTTCGGGCTTGAAGAAAAATCCCGAAGCTGCCAAAATAGAATCCCGAACAATGATGCCTTTGTAGGCTGCTGGCGCATACATTAAACTTAAATGATCATCAAGGCGGTAAATCGCACCAAGCGCAATTTTAACAGTACCAGGAGCTAAAAAGTTGGAACTCAATGGATTGCGAACGTTATTTACATTTTCTTGTAATAAATTTTTCGCATACGTAGGCAACAACTGAGTTTGGAAATCACCTAAAACCGACCAGTACAATTTGTCATCGAAAATGCTGCGACGACCCATACGAGTCGTTACTTGCATCGCGTCAATCGCTTTCGTGTATGGGTCACTGCCATTTTTGATCACAGAAAGTTGAAGTCCTGCTTTGGTGTCCCAAATAAAATTGCGCTTTTTGTAATTGGCAATGTAACTTACCAAGCCCCCGAATCCAACTCGGCTGTCACCCGAACCTGGACGAGGATTTGACAACATGAGCGAAGTAAAATCTAAACCAAGACCGCCGTTTGTAATCCAACCATCTTTGGCTTCGCTTTTCAATTCTTTTACTTCTTCTTTGGTGTCCAATACTTTTTGGGCAACCGATGTTCCTGCAACAGCAAGCGTGATTGCTGTACATACTAAGAATTTCCTCAACATAATGTTTGTTACGTTTTGTTTGTTAATTGTTTTCTAAAAAAATTGTTTTAAAAAAATCTTTTCTCCGCACAAGGCGGCATAGAATGAATGAAAAAATAAGGTTTAAATAATAACTCTGGTTCTAAAAAAATAATGGTTTTGTTATAACTGATGAAGAAGACTTAACGATTTCGGAATGTGGATTTCTGACCTCTGAATATGTAAGCTGTTTATAATCAAACACTTACATATTCAAAAATTCACAATCCACATTCCGAAATCAAATAATATTAAATTTGAAAAATTTCCACTTTACTTGTTGCCACTTTGCTCATTGGAATAATCACAACGCTACTTTCCAATTGCAGTGCCAAAGACGTATTATCAATATCAATAATCACTCCTTTTACGCCATCTACGGAAATCAAATCGCCAATTTTAATTTTGTCCCGACTGTAAAAAGAGGCTAAAAAATTGGACATCATGTCTTTTGAAGCCAATCCATAACCCAAACCAAACGCTCCAACAGCCGCACCTAACAAAATATTCAAGTTAGATTTGATAAAATCAGTATCAATTTTGGCTTGTGATAACGCACTGATTAACGCAGTTAAAAAAATGAAATAAAACAAAAAGTTTGCAATCACAGCACCCGAAGGAATTCCAAGCGATTTACAAGCTGTTGTGGTAGCATCTTTTACCGTGTCCGCAATCAACAAACCAAACAATAATACGATGACTGCAGAAATCAACGTCGGCACATAATTGATTAAGTCATGCACCAATTGAGACACAACAGGCATGCCCAATAATTCTGTCGAAGCAATCAAAACGACTAACATCAGTATATAATACACAATCTTACCAACGATTTTACTCGGTACAATTTTTATATTATAATTACTAATAAAGTCTATTTGATTGATTTTATCGGCTAAACCATCAATACCTGTCGCACTGAGGAGCTTCGTAATCAATTTGCTCAACATAGAGGCAACAATGCTGCCCACAATCGCAACGCCAAACGCGGCGGCAATACTCGGAATAGATTGTCCGAACTTTTTAACTAACTCTTTCAATAAATCACCCATGCTTATATTGGTCTTTCAGGAGTATTGTTTGTATGATTTTTACTCAATTTTTAATTGATTTTGTTTGTGATGATGCTTAATTGGATTCTTTTTTAAAAACTGCCACCATCAGGCGGTAAATGTCTGCGACCTCTTAGCGGTGTGCTACCACCTGTCATACCTATTACCGTGCCGACCATTCCAGAAAAAAATGCATCTACCATATTGCCCGTTGACTGATACGTGCGCAAAGAACGAGTAATTTTATCTTCCATTATCTGCGCTTTTGATTGAGCCCTTGTTGCAAAAAAGCGAACTTGTTGCGTCATTTCAGGAATGCGAAAAAAATCATCCTCGTGTTCCTCTAATAATAGTTTAAAACTATTCGGTTTTTTTAATTCCGAGTTCATTGCTATAAAAAATTAGATGTATTTTTGAAAAAAAGGTTTACTTGGGGTTTCCTTTTAAGGAATCTTCTTACGCAAAAACGCTCTTTTCTGTTATCGGAACAGCCGATTTGCGTTGAAAATCACTATTAGGCAATTTCACATTTAAATTTTTAGCTTCGACCGCCGCCCAAAATTGGTCTTCCATTTTATCAAGCATCGTCAATTCGCCTTTTCGAGCATTTTCCGCTTTGAAAAATGCTTTTTCGTACGCTCTTTCGAGTTGTTTGAAACAATTTGCTTGCTTTTCTTTTTTAACTTTCGCTTGCTGTTTCATGACGTTTAATTTTTTTTTTGAATGAATAAAACTTTGAAAGTCATTCATTTCGGTTGTTTGAGCTGTTTTTTGGGCATTTGGTTCAATAAGCGATAGGAAACTTTTGTTTAAAAATTTCGACGGCTTTTTGTTTCGCCCGTTTAATTTTCATTTTGATTGCGCTCTCCGTTTTTTTCAACGTTTCGGCAATCTCTTTGATAGATTTGTCGTCTTGATACTTCATCAAAAGGATAATTCGGTCGCCTTCGGGCAGGATGGCTAACACTACTTTTAGCTGTTTCACATCCATTTCCAAGAGTAATTCATCTGGAATTTCCTCTTCTGCTACATCAGGAGCGCGCTCAATATCGTCTGTAAACAACGTTTGCTCCTTTTTTTTGCGTCGAATCATATCAATACAATAGTTATATGTGATAGAATAAATCCAAGTCGAAAACATTGACTTTTCTCCAAAAGCACTCAGATTCAACAATATCTTCATAAAAATCTCTTGCATTGCGTCTCGTGCCAACTCCTCTTCTTTCAGAATCGAGAGGCACTTCCCATATACTTTACCCGCATATTTGCGGTAAAGGATGCTAAAATACGCAGGATCTTGCGTACTTAGATATCGCCGGATGACATCGGCATCGGGTAAATCCACAGATGGTGGTGCTTGTTTTCTCAGCAAAATTCCTTAATGACCTTTAGTGAACAAATATATTTTTTAACTTGATACGGTTGAATTGCTTTTCGGTTCTAATTATAACTTATAATTTTATTTACAAAAAAACAATTCGTGTACTTCGGCGATTGCTCCCCCTATCGGTCACAAATTTAAAGAACTTTTTTTAATTTGTCACTTTTTTTGTGACAAAGTTTGCAAGGTTTTTTTCAGAAAGGCAATTTTTTTTTTCGCCTACCTTGATTTGGAAGTCGTATTTTGGACGGCGCAAGGCACAAAAAGGTACAAAAAAGTGTTAAAAAATTTACACTTTGTTAACAATATTAACTAAAAAAAGTAAAAAAAAATAAAGTATAAATTAATCATTAACAATGAATTATGCTTATATTTTGAATTAATAAAATGAAAAAAAAAAAATTAAAAAATATTAAAAAATCATTAACATCATGAACTGTTAATGTTGTTAAATCTGTGACACATCAAACTATCTATATGTATATATTTATTGAAAATACCCCATTTTTTTTTTGATTTTTTTTACAAATCTGTGTATTTTTTTTTGTAAATGAATTGTTATAAGAAATAGAATTGCCTTTTGCAAATGCCTTTTACAGCACAAAATCTTACCATAATTAAAAAGAAAATTAGGTTGCAAAGATATGAAAAAATGTTGAATATTAAATTTAAATTATACATTATTATTTTCAAAACAAAATTTTGGATCACCTGCCCTTTTGGTGGAAATATATAGGTACAGAGGGCACATAAGGTTGGAACATATAGGTACAGAGGATACATAAAGTTGGTTTTCAATGATTTATAGATTTCAAAATCTATAAAAAAATTATATATATAAAATGGCTGTATATTG
>JBEEMZ010000016.1:0-33430 GCA_041192405.1 Bacteroidota bacterium
CAATAAATTGCCGATTTGTAAGGTCGTACCCGTCGCACTAATCGTTGTCCAAGTGGAATCTGCTGTTTTTTTGTAACGCAATTGATACGTTGCAGTTCCTGTTGATGCCCAAGCAACGGTTATTACCGTGCCATTGACGCTCAATGCGCTGATGCGAGGCACACCACAAGTGGTTGTGACCGCACAACCCGTTGTTTTAAAACGAGTTACGCTTGTAAAATCACTTGATGATGTAGCACTACAGATTGCTTTTACTTTGAATTCGTAGTACGTACAAGGTAACAAACCAAGAATTGTTGCATTCGGCGTACTAACTGTAACGGTTGTAAATGCCGCCGCGCCAACAGCGCGATATTGCACTTGATATTGTGGAGCTATGCCCGACCAGTACAATAATGCCATGCTATCGCGGGTGTATGTCGCCAAGCCCGCAGGTAAGGCGCATGCTGCATTGCAACCCAATGTTTGAAACGTCAAAAGCGTGCTAAATGTACTCACTACGCCTGCGCAAGTGGTGCGAACTTGATAAACATAGCCCGTACAAGCCCGCAAACCTGTCAAACGGAAACTCACGATTGAATCTGTGGGGGCTGCTTGTGCGGCGGCTTCCGACCAGATTGAATCGGTTGCGATTCGGTAGCGAATTGTGAACAATGTATTCCGATTCGCGTTGCTCCATAAAAGCGAACAGCCATCTACTCCAGGTGTTGCTTGCGTCATGTTAGGCGGAGTGCACAAAGCTTGAGCAGCAAGAAACGACGTTGAAATAGTTGATATAAAGCTAATTAAAAATAGTAATTTTTTCATATAAATTGGATTATGAAAAAAAAGATATGATTAGAAAAAATATTTCATAAAATGATAATCGTATGAGAGGTGAAGGTGACGGATTGAATCTTATTTGACTTACAAATATACGACTTAGTTTAATATTAATCTGAGAATGAAAGGATTTTTAAGGAATTAAGCCTATAAATGGTTGCTTTCATGCGTAAGTCAGAGGCAATTTCAACACAAAACGTTGCCTATTCAACATATAATACCAAAATTGTATAGTAATAAAAAAAATTAGAACAAAGGTTTGGAAATTTGCATCAAATTCCCATAGATTTGCAGCAGGTTTTTGCGCAAACTTTACATACTGAACGGATGGAACAAACATACATTTAATGAAAACTTTGATGCTCCTTACTGCAACCTCGATTTTAAATTATTTTGGATATTTTTGGTAACATACTCCGTCTTTTCACGATATGGTGTCGGGAAAAGGTTTCCTTTCTATGTCATTTTTTTTAACTAAACTAAAACAAACAGTATGAAACATGTTTTTTACACGATGTGGTGCCTTTTTTTGGCAACAACACCTGCTTATTCCACCATTCAAACGCCTGCGCAACAGACGGTTCAACCTACTAAATGGTCTTTCAAAGACCGTGTATTGTTAAAAATTTTAGCGTTTAAAATGAAACATCTTGACCGTAAGTCATTGATTTTCAAAGAGATACCTGGAGAATGTTCAAAAATTGTTTTGAAAGATGGTAATGTTATAGAGGCAAATATCAATCAAATCACTCCTGTCGAAGTGAAATACAAACGGTGTGGCAAGCCGAATGACCCTGAAACGATTCTTTACAAAAACGATATTTTGAGGATTATCGCTTCGGATGGCGAAACGATTTTCATAAGCACGGGTAATAAGACCACACGACCTTCTTCCACAAGTGTTTCTGGTGCGTCAGATAGTCCATCTTTTGAAGGTTATTCGATTGCGGCTTTGGTGACGGGCATTTGCGGTTTACTTTTGTATGGCTCGTGGTTAGGTTTGGCGGCAGGTATTTGTGGGATTGTGTTTGGCTATATCGGCATGAAACGGATTAACAGCAATCCAGAAATGTATAAAGGTAAAAATTTAGCGCGTGCAGGTTTGATTACAGGGATTATTGCTTGTGCGCTTTTTGCACTTGCGATTGCGTCTGTGATTACGGGAGCAGTGTAGTTGGTTGGTTAGTTGGTTAGTTGGTTAGTTAAATAATTGATAATCAAGTATTTAACTAACCAACTAACTAACCAACTAACTAATTATAACTTTTCCATCACGAAACGCGTCATTTTCGTATAAAGGTGAAGGCGCGCCAACCCACCAGAAATACCATGATTGCGATTTGGATAATAATAAGTATCAAATTGCTTATTCGCCTTGACGAGCGCATTGACCATTTCAACCGAATTTTGGAAATGCACATTGTCATCCGCCATGCCGTGCACCAATAAATAATTACCTTTCAATCGGTCGGCAAAATAAACAGGTGAATTTTCAGCATAACCTGCTGCATTTTCTTGATTGGTCTGCATATAGCGTTCTGTATAAATCGAATCATACCATTTCCAATTCGTCACAGGCGCGACCGCAATCGCCGATTTGAATACATCATTGCCTTTCAAAAGGCATAAACTGGACATATATCCGCCGTAGCTCCACCCAAAAATACCAATGCGTGTTTTATCCACAAATGGTTGTGTGCCGAGCCATTTAGCGGCTTCAATTTGGTCAATTGTTTCATAATGACCGAGTTGTAAATACGTTATTTTTTTAAACTGTTCGCCGCGCCCGCCTGTTCCACGTGGGTCAACGCACACAACAAGGTATCCTTTTTGCGCAAGCATTTGATACCACCAATAATCTTGACCTTTCCACGCGTCCACCACTTGTTGACTGCCTGGCCCGCTATACTGTGTCATAAACACAGGATATTGTTTTTTAGGGTCAAAATTTTTAGGTTTCAGCATCCAACCATTTAAATCTACATTTTCAGAAGTTTTAAATTGGAAAAATTCAATTGGTGCAATATTATATTCGGCTTGTTTTGCAAGAAGGGCTTTATTATCTTCAATATTGCGAATCATTTGACCCTCATTGTTGTAAACAGAATAGGTCGGGGGCGTATTCATCGTAGATTGTGTCAACAAATAATAATCAAAAGTCGGGCTAAATGCCGCATCATTAGAGCCTTTTTGTTGCGCAATCGTGCGTTTGAGTTTGGCATCAATGCCCACCGCATACACTTGTTTTTCCATCGGATTATTCGCAGCCGCTTGATAATACACCAAACCACGTTTTTCATCCACACCATAAACTTTTACAATATCAAAATTGCCTTGCGTCAAAGGCTTGATTTCATTGCCTTTCATATCGTACAAATAAATATGTCTAAATCCACTTTTCTCGCTAATCCAAATAAAACGTTTCCCATCTTTCAAGAAAAGCAATTGATCATCAATCATTTCAATATAAGCTTTATTTGTTTCGCGTAATAAAAGTGATGTTTTTCCAGAATGAGCATCCACCAATAATAATTGCAAATCATTTTGATGACGGTTCATTTTGAAAACACAAAGTTGATTATTTTTCGTCCATTGAATGCGCGGCACATAAATATCACTGCCTGATTCCGTATCCACTTGTTGCAATTTGCCTGTTGCGAGATTGTAAACCCAAACCGTTACAACTGAATTTTTTTCACCAACTTTGGGATATTTGAACGTTTGCTCAATCGGGTAAGCCTCATCTTTGTAAATTTGCATGGTGAATTGACGCACATTGCTCTCGTCGAAACGCAAAAAAGCAATTTTTGAACCATCAGGCGACCATTCAAAAGCGCGTGTAAATTCAAATTCTTCTTCATACACCCAATCGCAAAAACCATTAATAATGGCATTTTGCTTGCCATCGGTCGTTATAGGTATAATTTTGTTACTTTTTAAATCCTTGACATACAAATTATTAGCTGCTGTGTATGCAATATGCGTTGCGTTCGGATTAAAAGTTGCATTATTTTGTTTCAAATGCGGATCTACTTTTATAAATGTTTTGACATCCGTATCCCAAACCCAATTCGAAACGGCTGACGAACGGCGAAAAATGGCTTCTTCTTCTGTTTGAAATAATATTTTTTTCTCATCTGAGCTGAATTCAAAACCGCCAAAAGCCAATTGCCGTTCTTTTGGATTCGAGATAGCGGCGGTATCGAATAAAGTCGCTACTTTTTTACCTGTCGTAACGTCATGCGTATAAATATTTTTGCCATCCGAAGTGGTAAAATGTTTGCCATCCTTCAAAAAATTAAAACCTTCGACAAACGCAGGTCGAAACATATATTTTTGCCAAATTTCTTCTAAGGCAATATTTTTTTGGGCAAACGACGGCTCAATCATAAGGGAAAGAATGCCAATGATGGCGAAATGGTACTTCATTGTTTGAAAATGAGTTGTTAATGATGAATGATGAATGATGAATGATGAATGATGAATGACATTCATCATTTGCACAAAGATAAAAAAAAAACCTCTGGTTGTACCAGAGGTTTCAGCGTTAAAAATTATAAAGTACAAATTTCTATTTTTAAAAAATTGATAATCAATGATTTAAGCAATAGAGCAAAAATAAATATTGTTTCTATATTTCCTATTCAACTGAAAATCAATTCATTGCAAAATTCATCATTCATCATTCATCATTCATCAAGCATCTAAGCTTCCATAATGAATCCGTTCTTGCAACCGTTTCAATTCTGCCATTTTGCCTATTGCTGCCAATTTAGCTTGTGCGGGCCAAGTGGCGGGGTCATGTGAAGCGTAGCGTTTGCCTGCGGTTTTCAACAATTCTTCCAAAAATTCTACTTTCATCAACGACAATTGGCGATACGTTAAAATACCTATATCATTCAATAATTGTTCAATTTTTGGACCGATGCCTTCGATAATTTTCAAATCATCGCCAATAAATTTTTGATTGCGCTCCCAATGATCATATCCGTCTTGCAAATGTTCTTCTTCTTTAACACTCATAATAGTTTGACTTTCAATTACTTGTATCACAGGTATAGATGTTTCAACAACTTCATTTGAAGTTATCACTTCATTTAACTCGATTTCAGGCATTGCAGCCATTGCGTGATGTTGAATCACTTCGGTTTCCATTACAGGCGCAATTTCATGAGGTTCAATCACATCCGCCACTTCTGCAACAGATTGATAATCAATGACATGTGTTTCAACAATTGGCGCAACTTCATGAGATTCAATCACATCCGCCACTTCTGCAACAGATTGATACTCAATGACATGAGGTTCAACAATTGGCGCAACTTCATGAGGTTCAATCACATCCGCCACTTCTGCAACAGATTGATACTCAATGACATGCGTTTCAGCGATTGCGGGTGTGCCCAAATCGCGCCACGCGCTCACCTGCGCAGTAAATGTAATAGGTATTTCAGTGCATTCAAAATGGTGATTTACATAATGATCGCCTTCTGTCGCCTCCCAATTGCCGCGAGTCAATTTAAATTCCACTTTTCCAAGCGGCGGATGAATTGTAATCGCATAATTGCCATCTGCGTGAAGGTTCATTTTATAATTTTCATCATTCGCAACCCAATTATTAAAATTACCCGCCATATAAATTGGGGCATCCGCAGGTGTATTTGCTGGTAATTTTAAAACAATAATTGCTTCACCCGTTGACATAACAGGTTGTGCAATAATTGCAGCTTCCGACATTTCTGGCGTTGCATCACCCGCAACTACTTGATAATCAACAAGTTGTATCTCATCCTCCTCAGGCGCAATCGCTCCCATGATTGCGGCAGGATACTCCTCAACAATTTGTTTTACATCTGCTGCATCCAACGCTTCACAAGTTTGTGCAATCGCGTGATGTTCTATGGCACGCGCTATTTCTACCTCTTTTTCCGCTTCCAACGCCTCAAGTGCTGCAATGACTTCCAATTTTGCATCTGCGGCATCCAATGCTTCACACGTTTGCGCAATCGCTTGATGTTCGGCTACATCTTTTACAATTGCTTGATAATCAATGACTTCGACCAATGCAACAGGCATGATTGTAGGCATTTCTTGCGCCTCAACTTCAGCGATTTCCTCCAAAGAAACAGGCATAAAACCTTTCACATGCACGGTGTGCGCTGCCGCGTCCTCATGCACGACGTGCATACCCGCAGGCGCACTCAACACCTCAACCTGCGATTCCAATTCAATAGCATCCTCCATTTCGGCAGGCGTTGTAATCACCATCGCATCCGCCTCCTGTTTTTGAGATTTCTCAACCTTTGGCTGTGCTTTAACAAACGTTTTTAACTCGTTTTTAGCCGTTTCCATCTGAAACGCCCTCAAACGTTTAAGCAAAGCCGCACTTTCCAACTCATGGAAAGCAAGGAATTGAGTTTGTTTGTCCGCTTTTGCTTTTACAGCTTTTTTGTAGGCTGTTTTAGCTGTTTTTTTGTTCTGCGTAGCTGCCTCGAAAGCCTCAATTGCTTGATTGTAAGCTTGTTGCAGACGGTTAAACTCCGCCGAGTCGGTCGTTTGACGCGCTCCCATACTTTACGACAGTCAGTTTAGTTAAAGAAGATGGTTTGTTTGACTCAGTTTGTGCTGGTTTGACGAAATATATTATAAAAAATAACATATTTATTTGTTCAAAAAGGCATTTAAGCACTCAAAAAGTGATTATTATCAATCTTTTCGCATCTATGTTGGGAAAAAATAGCACTATTATCAATAGTTGGTTCGTCTGCTGATTCAAACCTTGATGGTAATTCTTTTAAACTAACGCAGGAGCCAACCAACGCACCAACTACTTAAATCATTCAAAATCAATATATTGCAATCCGCATTCCGCAATCAAAAGTTATTCTAACAATTTTTTTAACGCTTCACTCACGCGATTCCGCTGCTCCCGACGCAACACCACCGAAGGCGGCACCGCACGCTCCTGACAACCCACAACCGAACACCGTTCACAAGTCGTACTCACTTCCCGACGCGACAACGCAGGATCATTTAAAAATTTAATCTTATTCGCCGCCGCCGCATCTATCAAAATACCAATCGTGACGCTGACATGTTTGGCATCGCCGACTTTGCGCGCTATCGAAAAACAAACATATTCATCATTCGTTTTATGGTAATGCGACTTCTGAACGCCCACTAAAAAGCCCCCTTTTTCGGTTTGAACACCCTTTTTCAAATCATCTAATAGTGTGATAGACACCCACCGACGACAATAATGCTCATCCAAACCATTGCCATGTGGTTGATGTTTGCGGTCGAGATGCAATTCTTTATTAATTTCAACCTTTCCCGTCTGCATGTCTTCAACAAAACGAAGAAAAAAGATTTTTTTCAAATCAAAAAATTGCGGCAAAACGCCCGTTAATCGCTGACATAGCAATTCAGGAGATGCTTGATATTTTTCAAGCAAGTGTATCAAAAAAAGTCCATCCCACTTATCTCGTTTTAAAAATTGCTCCACATCCTTCACAAAAACATCGCGGTGCATCAATAAAGCCGCCGAAAAATAACCCGCTTTGTAATGATTCAAAGCCTCTTCAAACGTTTTAACGCGCAATAAGGAACCTGTATTAGATCTTTCTGTTAAATGTAAAGCATTGAAACCCAATTCTTTACCTAATTGAAATGCTTTTTGGGCATCATTCAACTCACCGTTTAACAACAATTTTCGACGTTTCGGCAAATACACAGACCGAATATTTTTCAAATCAGGATAAGGTGCTAACCCATTTTCAATGACCTCAATTTCATATTTTTTCCCCAACAAACCCGCCAAATACGATACAGGCAAGGCATGCCCCGTCGGTATGCGATGTTGACGCACAAATTGACGCACCGCTTCTTCCAAATCCTCAAAATAATTGTTATGCAATTCGAGGTAGGAACGCAATGCTGCAAAATAAAAATTTTCTTCGCGCAACGCGTAGTTACGCCCCAATTCCACCAAAGTCGAGACAAAAGCACCCACGCGCATCGGCGCGTTAGCGATGATTTCGACGACTTTACTCATTTCAATCCCGAATAAATCAAGTGGCAATTCGTTCAAAAAGTTCGATTGCAACAAATCAGCTACAGGTGCGAAACTTTTCGGCATCTCTTCCGAAGTCAATTCTGCACTTGTGGTCTCTAATGCCGCCGCTAAAAGACTAATTTTATCCGCTTTGGGATATTTTTTGCCTTTTTCGATTTCATTGAGGTACGAAATTGCCATGCCCGTCTGTTTTGACAACTCGGCAAAGGATAAATTGCGTTCTGTCCGCCGCGAACGCATCTTTAATCCGAATATAATCTTATTATTTTGCGCCTTGTTGCTCATTTTCGCTCAAATGTAAATACATTAATTGAAGTTTAAAAATCCTTTTTACGACATAATTTTTTCACAAATACGATTTTCACAAATTTTTTTTTCAATGCAATAAATTATTGATTTTTAATTCATTGTATTGAAATGATTTGGAAATGTAAAATGGTTGTTACGTCGTGACATATCACTGAAACTTAAATTTGTTATAAAGGTTTTATTTTTAAAATTAATATTAGAAATAATTTAATAATAACTTAAACGCATTGGGCTAATTTGGAAGGAAGGTGCGAAGATAGTTTATTTTTGCAAGGTGCAGGCTCTTATTTTGAAAATCCCCAATTATGGTATGTCAAAATGATAAATAGGAAATAAAAAAATGATTTGAGCGCATTTGCACATTCCAAAAAGAATCCGTAAATTGCCCTTGATTTGACAATAGAGAAAACTCAATCATTTGTTTGAAATATGGAGCATTGATTTTCAATACTTTAAACAAAATGATTTATACAAATACAAAAAGTTTATGCGCTATTTAGTCTCACTCAACAAGGATGCTGCTTTTAAAAAAGTATTTGGCAATAAATTCATTGCAAAAGCATTTTTAGAAGATATGCTCAATGTTAAGATCCAAAGTATCGAACTTTTGGAACGCGATAATAAAATTACGGATGCTGCGTCCGTAGTTCGATTTGATTTTCGGTGTCGAATTGATGATCAAGATGTCATTATCGAAGTGCAACAAGATAATTTTAATTATTTGGTCAAGCGGTTTTATTTGTATCACTGTTTGAGCACGAGCCTGCAATTAGAGGTCATCAAAGACCGAACGTACACCGAGCCACTCACAGGAAAAGAATACCATGTCAAGCGGTACGCCGAATTAAGACCTGTCATCTCGATTATTTGGATGGCGGAACATAATTGGGGTTTTAAAGAGGATTTCATTGAATTCAATCTCTATCCCAAGTTGGTGGCGGATTTTATCGCAGATGATGCCATTTGGAAACAAGACAAAGAAACGCTTTTAAATTTGCGCAATGAATTATTGCACTACTTGAAAAAAAGCGATTATAATTTGGATTTTCATGCAGAAAACCGATTAATTTACGTTTTCCAAACGAATGTCGTTAAAAATAAGCGAAATCAAAAATATGCGCAATGGTTTGAATTCGCTCAAAAAACGCGAGATGTTGAGAATAAAGCATCTGATTTTGAACCTTATATTCATAACTCAATTTTTTCGGATATGATACAACGATTGTGCACACAATGGATGGAACCACAGGAACTCCGTCAAATGATTGGCGATGAGGCTTATTTTGCCGCCAAAAAATTGGAAGAAGAGGATCGAGAATCCGATAGGCGATTCCAGATTTTTGACCAATTTTATCAAATCTATGGGGACCAATTGGATGCCGACAGAGCCGCCGAACGATTGAAAACAACGATGGCGTATCAAGAAATGGGCGTGAAAGAACGTGCTTTGTTGGCAGCAAACGCAAAATTAGAGCAGTTAGAGCAAAAAAACAAAGAAGCAGCCGAAAAAGCCAGCCTTTTGTTGAAAAAAGCGGAAGAAAAAACGAAAAAAGCAGAAGAAAAGGCAAAAAAAGCGGAAGAAAAGGCAAAAAAAGAAAAAATCGCTTTGTTAAAAGCCGAAAAGGAAAAACAAGCGCAAGTTTTGAAAGCCGAAAAGGAAAAACAAGCGCAAGTTTTGAAAGCCGAAAAGGAAAAACAAGCGCAAGTTTTGAAAGCCGAAAAGGAAAAACAAGCGCAAGTTGCTCGCTTGAAAATCGTACAAAAAATGTTGGATAAAGGCAATTCCGTAGAAATAATTGCTGATTTATTGGATGCGTCGGTGGAACAAGTGAAGGAATGGATAACCATGCTCAAAAAATAAAAATGGGCATTAATTATTAATACAAAATAAAAACGCGCTCAATTCAAAATGAGCGCGTTTTTATTTGTTATTTTAATACTGTTTCAAATCAAAAGAAAAACAAAATATTGAATTGAGTCATTCGAGCCAAATAATTTTCACCACAAAATAGGTGCGTAGCACCGCAATATTTGTAGAAAACGTTATTTTTGTTGTTTTAAAACAAAAATCTGCTTTTTTCAATTCTTTATTTTATGTCAACTCAGAAAAATAAACTTTTTTACGGCGATAATTTGGAAGTTTTGCGCAAATATGTCAAAGATGAATCCATTGATTTGTGTTACATAGATCCGCCTTTTAATTCTAAACGAAATTATAATCAGATTTATAACAATATTGGCAAAGAAGATTTGGCACAAGCGCAAGCCTTTACCGATACTTGGACTTGGAATGATGCGGCAAATGATGGTTTAAACGAAATTATTAATAATCAAAAAGCTATTTTAACCAAACAAAGCATTTATTTAATCATTGGACTCGAAAAAGTATTGGGCAAAGGGAGTTTGCTCTCGTACTTAGTCAGTATGACACAACGCATTGCTGAAATTTATCGCGTCTTGAAACCAACTGGTTCGTTTTATTTGCATTGCGACCCGACGGCAAGCCATTATTTGAAATTGGTTTTAGATGCGATTTTCGTTCCGCAAGGTGGTGATTTTGTAAACGAAATTGTTTGGTGTTACAGCACGGGTGGGCGAGCGCGAGAATCTTATCCGCGTAAGCATGATGTTATTTTTTGGTTTACTAAAACTAAAAATTATATTTTTAACTATGATGATGTTGCCTTAGAACGGGATACTTCAACAATGCACGAGCCCATTAAACAGGATGAAAAAGGCAGACCTTACCAACGAAATTTCAAAAATGGCAAAGAATACAAATATTATTTGGATAAAGGGGTTTTACCGAATGATTGGTGGACGGATATCCAAGCCTTGAATCCTGCCGCCAAAGAGCGTTTGGGCTATCCGACTCAGAAACCAGAAAGCCTTTTGGAACGCATCCTTCAAGCGCATACCAAAGAAGGGGATTTGGTGTTAGATGCGTATTGCGGTTGCGGGACAACGATTGCAGTGGCTGAAAAATTAAAACGGCAATGGATTGGGATGGACATTACGTATCAATCTATCTCGTTGATAATGAAGCGATTAGAAGATAGTTTTGGCAAAACGGCGTTGGAAAACCTTGTTTTGACGGGCATTCCCGAAGATATGGAAAGTGCGATTGCGTTGGCAAATAAACAAGATGATAGGATTCGGAAAGAATTTGAAAAATGGATGGTGTTGTCTTTTTCCAATAATCGGGCGGTTATCAATGATAAAAAAGGCAAAGATGGCGGTATAGATGGCACTGCTTTTATCGTTGATTTGGATGAAAAAGGAGAAACCGATTATAAATCAGTCCTTTTTTCGGTCAAATCCAATAAAATATTAACGCCAAGTGTTGTAAGAGATTTGTTTGGTACGATGGAACGCGAAAAAGCGGCAATCGGTTACTTATTGACACTATATCCGATGGATAATTTGGTGAAAGAATGTAAAAAATATGGCGTTTATCAAAATAAAATATTTGGCAATACGTATCCCAAAATCGAAGTTATCAACGTGCAAGAATTGTTAGATGGCAAAAAAATGAATTTGCCTACATCTGTGCAAGTCTTGAAAAGCGCGGAGCGCAAAACCAATAACAGTGGAAATAGGAGTATTTTTGATGATTTGAATTAATAATTCTATATTTTTGTATGCAAGTGGATTTATTAAATCTTGTAGATTTAATAAATCCACTTGCTCATTAAGAAACTTTAACAAGCACTTCTTTTTTTCAAACCTAAACGAAAAAGTTTGATTTTTTAATTATCTTTGTACTGAAAATGCGGGCAAATAAAGCAGTTGTCGCGGATTTCAATGGTTTAACTATTAAAAATATTCCCAATTAATGATAAATGATGAATGATGAATGATGAATTGGCTAATTGATTTATAATCAATTAGTTATAATATTCATCATTCATCATTCATCATTCAAGGTTCATACGATGGAGACAGCTAAAAAAGCCTTAAAAAAATATTTCGGTTACGACGCTTTCCGCCCGATGCAGGCGGATGTTATCCGAACCATTTGTGAAGAACGGCGTGATGCACTCGTACTCATGCCCACGGGCGGGGGGAAATCGGTTTGTTTTCAAATCCCTGCGGTGATTTCAGACGGTGTGGCGATTGTGGTTTCGCCGTTGATTTCGTTGATGAAAGACCAAGTAGAAGCCTTGTTACAAAACGGGATTCCTGCTGCGTATTTCAACTCCTCACAAACGCCGAGAGACCAACAAATCGTTGAAAATCAATTATTTGCAGGTAAATTAAAATTACTATATGTCTCGCCCGAAAAGATGGTTTCGGCGGGATTTGTATCGGTTTTGCGGTCGTTGCCAATCAGTTTATTTGCGATTGATGAGGCGCATTGCATCTCGTCTTGGGGACACGATTTTCGTCCCGAATACGCGCAAATGCAGTTTTTGAAACAACAGTTTCCCAAAATTCCTGTCATCGCATTGACGGCAACGGCGGATAGATTGACTCGAAAAGATATTATTGAAAAATTATCTTTGAATAATCCCGAAGTGTTTATTGGCTCGTTTGACCGACCGAATTTGTCGTTGGAAGTGCGGACGGGACAAAAACGTTTTGAACAAATTGTTGATTTCCTCAAAGATCATCCGCGTCAAGCGGGGATTATTTATTGCCTGAGTCGCAAAAGTACCGAAGATTTGAGTGAGCGTTTGAAGCTAAAAGGTTATAATGCAGCGTGTTATCATGCGGCGTTGCCGAATGATACGCGTTCAAAAGTGCAAGAAGATTTTTTGAATGATAAACTTTTAATTGTGGTTGCGACGATTGCTTTCGGCATGGGCATTGACAAAAGTAATGTGCGGTGGGTGATTCATTACAATTTGCCGAAAAATATTGAGAGTTATTATCAAGAAATTGGTCGCGCAGGGCGTGACGGCGCACCTGCTGAGACGCTTTTGTTTTACAGCATGGCGGATGTGAATGCGTATCATGGCATGTTTGCGGATGCGATTGGCGCAAATCAAACATTGCAATTTGCGAAATTAGACCGAATGTTGAAATTTGCGGATGCAGCGATTTGTCGGCGGAAGATTTTATTGAACTATTTTAATGAACATTTGCCTGAAAATTGTGATAATTGTGATGTTTGCAAGCATCCGCCGCGTTATTTTGATGGGACAAAACCTGTTCAAATGGCACTTTCGGCAGTCTTTCGCTTGAAAGAATCGGTTAATATGACGACTTTATCAGAGGTTTTGAAAGGGTCTGCGCGGGCAGAAATCTTGGAAAGTGGCTATCAACATATCAAAACGTATGGCGCGGGGCGCATGTACACGTATCCCGAATGGACGAGTTACATCTGGCAGATGATTCAATTAGGGTTGTTGGAGATTGCTTATGATGAAAAAAATGTTTTAAAATTTACGCCACAAAGTCGAGCCGTTTTGTTTGATAGTAAGGTGGTGGAATTAGTGCAGCCAATGAGTTTTAAAGATAGACAAAATGCGCGTGCTAAAGAATTGGAAATCAAGCAGTTAGTTGCTCCAAAATTGTTGGTTAGAAACGCTTTGTTTGAAGTTTTGCGGGAATTGCGGGCGGAGACTGCGCGGGAACGTGGTGTGCCACCGTATTTAATTTTTTCAGATAAGACTTTGGCAGAAATGGCGGGTATGTTGCCGAAAACAGTGTTTGAATTAATGCTTGTTTCTGGGGTTGGTGACCAAAAAATGCAACAATATGGTGACGTATTTTTGAAGGCAATTCAGCAATTTTTGAAACAAAATCCTGATTTTGAACCATCTATTCCATTGCCAAAACCTGTGGAGGCAGAAAAATTTATTGAAAAAATGCCTAAAATCATTGAAATCAATGATTTACCTATTGATGAAAAAAAGGATAAAACGTCCTTGAAGCTTGTTGATAAAAGCGTGAAAAGCGTTGACAGAAAGCAAAAAGAGATTCCAATGCCTAAAATTCCAACCGTACAACAAACCTTGACATTGTATCGGCAAGGATTGACGATTGAGGAAATTGCAGAACAACGTTTTTTATCACCCATTACAATTAATTCGCATCTGACGCAAGTTTACGAACAAAGTGATGAATTAGAGATTACGGATTTTATTCCGTTGGAAATATTGAATAAAATTGTAAATGTATTACCTTCGTTGACAGAACCTTTTAAGTTTAAAGAAATTTATGAATATTTTGGTGAAACGGTTGGTTATGAACACATTAGATGGGCAGCAGCGTATTACCAGAAAACAAAAGAAATGGTTTAATAAATGATGAATGATAAATGAATCTATTGTTACGTTTTATTTATGTTATGTCAAAGCATTGGGTTTGGCTAACGCTTCGATTGTATTATCGGCATGTTTTGGTGTTGAATCCAGCGCGTTTAGAGGCAAAAAGCCCATTGCTGATTGTTGCAAATCACCCCAATACGCTGTTTGACCCATTTGTGGTGGTCGTGCACTTGCGCGAAAAGACTTTTTTTTTAGCGAATTATGGTTTATTCAAAAATCCGATTGCGTCGTGGTTGTTGAATCATCTCTATTGCATTCCTGTGAAGCGACCGAAGGATGTGGACGGCACACCTCAAAATAATGATGATGCGTTTCGGCGATGCGATGAACATTTGCAAGGCGGTGGCAACCTTTTTATCGCGCCCGAAGGTGAAAGTTATATGGTTCGGCATGTCAATCCGCTTAAAATGGGGGCAGCGCGCATCGGTTTTAGTGCGGAAGTGCAAAATGATTTCAAAATGGATCTTCGCATTTTGCCTGTTGGCATTACCTATGATGCACCCAATTATTTTCAAAGTCGGGTGGTAGTGAATGCGGGTGAAATGATAGATTTTCGAGATTGGGCAGCCGCATATCACGAAAATCGAAAAAAAGCAACCGAAGATTTAATGAATGAGGTGAGAAAACGTTTGCAAGACCTTACAATTCATTGCGAAGATGGCGAACAAGATGTTTTTTTACAACAATTGGAAAAAGTTGCCGATTCCGAAACCAAAGCAGATACCTCAACATGGTTTACACGGGGGCAAAAATGGATTACGATTTTAAAAGATTTGAAACAAAAGCAGCCTCATCAATATTTGATGTTGAAAAATCAAACGGAAACCTATTTTGAACATTATCCTGCCGCTGTGCCTGATGATACATTCCGCTTATTAAAATTAATCGTTGGTTTACCGATATTTATATATGGTTGTTTAAATAATTTGATTGCGGCAAGTGTGCCTTACCTTTTGAATAAAATAACGAATTTTTATGTGGGCTATCATTCGACCGTGAAATATTTGTCCAGTTGGTTTAGTGTTGGCATCAGTTATTATTATCAAATAAAATATTTTAATGCGTATTTTCATAATAATCAATGGACTACGCTTTATGCTTTAAGTTTATTGCCCGCAGGTTGGTTGGGTTGGCGGTATTACGAAACGGCAAAATTGTGGTATCAAGCGTGGCAATTCAGTCAGTTGCCGAAACCTGCACAGGAAACATGGAGCGATTTAAAGTTGAAAATTCAAACAATATTTGAACCCGCATAACGAATTGTATGAATGTGGATTTTAAAAATCCATATTCAAAATTCAAGTTTTTGTAAATTTTTGGGTTCTTCCGCGTTTTGAGCGCAAGTACCATGATACGAACACCGTTTGGAAGGTTTAAAACCTTCCAAACGATTGATAATCAATATTTTAGGATTTAATTTTCTGAATTTGGTCTTATTTTGCGCTAAAAACTCAAGTGCTTAAAAAAATTTTTTTTTACTGTAAATAAAAAAATAGTAAGTATATTTGCCCATTAAAAGCCAATAACAGCAATCAATCCATATAAAATCGTTTACCAACTATGGCAAATAGTACCAATACATCGTTAACGCCCCGAGCAGACCGATTAGCGACGCATCAAAAAGTGATTACTTGGATGTGGCGATTGTTTATAGTCGGGATGGTGTTTGTCGGCGGGTCGCTGCTGGCGTTCTCGTTTTATACGCCCTCCTTCCGCGAGTTGGAAGACCCAACCTTTAATATAGCCTCCGAAGTACTCGCGGATGACGGGAGAACCGTGTTAGGACGGTATTATATTGAAAATCGGACTCCTGTGACCTTTGACGAATTAGGCAAATGGGTGCCGCTTTCATTGGTGGCAACAGAAGATTCTCGTTTTTACAAACATCCTGGCGTGGATTATGAAGCAATGGCACGCGTATTTGTGCGCACGTTCATTATGATGAGCCGTGGTTCGGGTGGGGGCAGTACGATTACGATGCAGCTTTCTAAATTGTTATTTTCCAATCGCAAGGATAATAAAAATCCGTTGACGCGGGTTGCGTTTATGTATTATTACAAACTTTCGGAGATGTTGACGGCGGTAAAGTTGGAACGCGCCTACACGAAAGAGGAAATTATGTCAATGTATCTGAATAAATATGATTTTGGGTATTCGGGTCATGGGATTCGGGCGGCTTCGGAAATTTATTTTAATAAACCACCAGATTCTTTAAAAATCGAGGAAGCAGCGACCTTAGTTGGTATGTTGAATAATTCATCTTTGTTTAACCCCATTCGTCGCCCTGAACGGACGAAATTGCGTCGGAATGAGGTGTTTTTGAAATTATCGCGTCAAGGTTCCATTGACCAAAAGCAATATGAGGTGCTTTGTAAGAAACCATTAGATATGTCTCGTTTCACGCCGCACTCGCATGCGGATGGTAAAGCGACTTATTTTCGGATGAGTTTGGCGGAAGATGTCAAAGCATTGTTGACAAGAGAAGGTAAGCTCAAACCTGACGGGTCGAAATATGATTTATATCGAGATGGTTTGAAGATTTATACAACGATTAATGCAAGTATGCAGGAAAGCGCGGAATTAGCCGCCAAAGAACACATGTCTGGGTTGCAAGCCAAATTTTTTAAAGTTTGGGGCGGTTTGCGCAAACCTGCTCAAAAAGCACCGCCGCCCGTCAAAAAAGGGCAAAAGGCTCCACCGCCACCACCTGCTGCGAAGGAATTGGATATTGACCCGTGGAATCATCGGGATGCCAAAGCAACAGATAAAGATATTAAGGTGCGGCAACAAGGTTTAATCCATGCAATGCGGGGGTCAAACCGTTATCAACAGTTGAGAAGCCTTCATTTAGATGCCGTTTTGGATGATATTGAAGCGGGTTATGATGGTTTTAAAGTGCAGGATGTAGATATTGATAATATGTTAAATGATGAGAGTAAGAAAGTTGCTTTGAATAAAGCTCCTAATGTGAGTGATGGTCGGGAAGAAAATTGTCGCTCGGTTATGAAAGACCAAGTTTTGTGGACTAAACTGAAAGCGGCTTGGCATAAATTGCAAATTGAGGCGGATAAAGCGTTCAAAACGCGCACAAAAATGAGAGTTTTCACTTATGCGACGGCGAATGGCGCTCGCGATACAACGATGACTCCGATGGATTCGATTAAATATCATCGGATGCATTTGCAAATTGGTTCGGTGGGCATTGACCCGACGAATGGTCATATTAAATTCTGGGTTGGTGGTATTAATTATAAATTTTTCCAATTGGATCACGTGCGCACCGACCGTCAAGTGGGTTCGACTTTCAAACCTTTTGTGTATGGCGCGGCGGTGATGCAAGGGATTTCACCTTGTACGCAGATTATTGATGAGCCTGTAACGATTGGAAAAGGCGAAGGTAGTTTTGGTTTAATGGCAGATTGGACTCCGAATAACTCCAGTGGTTATTCCAAAGAAGTATATGATTTATTTCGTGGTTTGAAAGAATCGAAGAATACTATTTCGGTTTATCTAATGAAAACGTTAGGATCTACGGAACCCGTTCGCACGTTGGCGCATCAAATGGGCATTGATAGCAGTCGCAAAAATGCTTTTGGTGGGTATCGTGTGCCGAAATCGCCTTCGATTTGTCTTGGTGCGACGGAGTTAGAAGTGTTGGAAATGGCGGGAGCTTATACGACCTTTGCGAATGATGGTTCCTATGCGAAACCGATGCATATTTTGCGAATTGTGGATAAAGCGGGCAAAGTTTTATACAACGGTGCGCCCGAAGTGCATCCCGCGATGCCGAAACCTGCGGTGACGGTGATGAACAAATTGTTGCAAAATGTAACGAAGGGTGCCCCTGGTTTCAATGGCATCAAGAGTCAAAATGGTGGTAAAACGGGTACAACGAATAATTATGTGGATGGTTGGTTTATGGGCATCACGCCGAAATTGGTGGTCGGCACTTGGGTCGGCGGCGAGGATAACTGGATTCGATTCCTTTCGATTGCGGATGGACAAGGGGGGGTGATGGCGCGACCGATGTTTGTGAAGGTGATGCAGAAAATCGAAGCGACTCCGAGTTTGAAATGGGATGTGGCGGCTCGATTTAAAGAATATCCGATGGGTTCGACAGGAGCGATTCAAACCGATTGCACATTATATTCTCAAAATCAAGCAGGCACGATTTTAACACCTTCGGGTGGTACAAATGCGAGTGGTGGTTCTGGGTTTGACGGTGGCAAGCGTTTCCAAGATGAGGAAGCACCCGCCGCCGATCCAAATGCGCCGCCAACGCCGCCTACAGCTCCAAAACCAAAAGTAGATGATGGAGGCTTTGGCGGTGGTTAGTTAGTTAGTTAGTTAGTTAGTTAGTATGCTACTGAGTTGTTAAAGTTATAATATGTTTTTCCCCGCAGATTTTCGCAGAAAAGACTCCAAAAGAAAATCAGCGAGAATCTGCGGAAAAAATAGATTGATAATGAATCGTTTACGCATTCAATCTTTAGCAACTCAGTAGTGTAGTTGGTTAAAATGTTGATAATCAATATTTTAACCAACCAACTAACTAAAATAACATATCTCGGTTAATGAAATTCAAAAATGCTTGTTTTTGGCTCTTGCTAATCACAATTTCAGCTTTCCCGACGTGAATCGTATTATTTTCAATGGCATCAATCTTCTCGATGTTCACAATAAAGGAACGATGCACCCGCACAAATCGTTCTGTTGGTAACACTTCCAAAAAGCGGCTCAACGATTGTAAGACAATATGTCTGCCTATCGTCGTGAAAATACTGACATATTCACGCATACCTTCTAAATATAAAATTTGGTCAAAAGCAATTTTGACAATTTTTTGATTGACTTTGACGAAAATATAATCGGGACGACCTGTTGATTCCACCGTTTTAGATGGAAATCCTGATAATAAATCTTCGGCTTCCCCTTTTTTCTGTTCAATGACTTTATTGACGGCTTGGAAAAATCGTTCAAACGTAATCGGTTTAAGGAGATAATCGGCGACTTCAAATTGATAGCTTTCCACTGCATATTGACTGTAGGCAGTGGTCAAAATGACGGCAGGTTTCGGGTCGGGCAAGATTTTCATCAGTTCCAAACCTGTTAAATCGGGCATTTGAATATCCAAAAATAATAGATCAACGGGCGTTTCGTGCATCAACATTTTGGCTTCAATGGCGTTTGAGAGCACTTTCACGCAATCTAAATTTGGAATTTTGCCCACATAATCGTTCAATAATTTCCGCGCAGGTGCTTCATCATCTACAATGAGACATTTGTAAGTCATATTGGTATTCGTTTTTGCAAACACATCGGAATGTAAAAAACATATGTTTTAGAAACACGCTATATGTCCCATGTCCCTACCTGTTTCAAAAAAAACATGTCTCCGATATCCCTATGTGTTTGCACGATTCAAATTAATTTTTAATAAAATATTATAACTATCCGTTTCCTCCACAATCGTCAACGTATGACGGTTCGGATAATTGAGTTCCAATTGTTTTTTCGTATTGGTCAAACCAATGCCATGATGTCGTGTAACGACCTTTTTCACTTCATATTTGCAATTTGATACTTCAAATATCAATTCATTATCATCCGTCATTTCTAAATGTACATTAATCCAAGCATCGGGATGCGTTTCCCAATGCGTATGTTTGAACGCATTTTCAACAAAATTAATTAAAATCAAGGGTGCAACTTGATGTTCCGCCAAAACATTTTCGGCAAAAAAGTCAATCAGCAACGATGATTCAGACTTAACGGCTTGTAAATCAATATAATTTTTCAAAAAATCAACCTCTTTGCTCAACGGCACTCGCGCTTCCGAACACTCATACAACATGTATCGCAACATATTCGATAATTTAGAAATCATTGGAGCCGCTTTTTCGTCCTTCAAATACGCCAACGAATAAATATTATTTAGCGTATTAAACAAAAAGTGTGGATTAATTTGTGTTTTCAGAAAGGCTAATTCGGCTTCCAACTTACTTTTCTCGAGGCTGAACAATCGTTTATGATTTTCAGACAACTGCTTCACCACACTGAACGCGGATGAAATCATTAAAAAGCCCATGATTGCCATCGTTCGGTGCATGATTTGGGAAAAAGGTTTACCATTTTGCAAAATCCCAAAATAATAAAAGCGATCCATCCCTTCTCGAATGCATAAAACAATGATTAACAATACAAACAACATTAAAAAAAGTTGACTATATGCTCGTTGCTTTACAAAATAAGGTGTAAAAATGTAATAATTTAAATAAAAAACAATGGCACAAATACCATAATTCGTTAATAAAGTGGTCAATGACATGGACATCGGCGGCACTAAACCCAAATAAATGGGTAGCGTCACGCCAATATACCAGAACCATACAAAAACGCTGGCTAAAAACAAATTGTTAAATCGCATTGGATTTCGGATTGTGGATTTCGTTTCTACAGAATGACAAAGAATGACAAGTTTTTTGTCATTCCGTAGAAACCTCAAAGATGCATTTTTTTTTCAAAAAGAACGCTATTTCTAACAAACTATTGGTAGAACGTATAAGCGGCTTGGGTGAGTCTTTTGGACAGTTTATTGAATATTTTTTTTTAATATTTTAAACATACTCATCTTTGGTACTGAAACTGACAATTACGGAATGAGACTGCAAAAAACGATCTCATTAGCAGTGCGACGCAGGATAATGGGCGTTTTCAAAACGCCTTTTATCCGTGTTTGGAGATTGGAGTACCATACCTTATTAGGTACTGCTATTTCATCAAATGAGTTCCGTTTACCTGACGTTCTACCCTCAATACGCCCTCAAAAAACCATTCTTTTAAAACTTATTTTGCATTTAAAAGCTCCTGACGCACCTCTCTCCAAGTTTGCTTTCGCAATGAATCATAAAAATCATTTTCCGCCTTATGCCAATTTTGTTTGCAATTATATCTTATTTTCGTAATTTTATGGCGCAAATGATGGCTTATAATAAAATTTTCGAGTTCATCACTTTGACTCATTTTAGTTGCGTCGGGGAGGCGCGCCTGTGTAATCCATTTTTTACGCACTTTCGGCACGAACATCCAAGGATAATTCCATTCATACACCATATAAGTGCCCCAATTTGCCTTGATTTCTCTTGGAGAAAAGTAATTTTGTTCCACCCGCGACAATTTGAGCCATTTTGCATGTTCCAAATCAAGAATTTTATGTTTGATAGGCACGGTTTTAAGCCCTTTTTCGGAATAAGCGCGTTTTGTTTTACGTCGAGTGCGTTTTGTGAAATTTTTGTTTTTGCAAAAAAGCACTTCATTAATGAGTTCCAATAATTTTTCCAAAATCGGAAAATCAGGGCGCATCAAAATGTCGTCTCGAAAGGCAAAATACTTTTCATAACCCACAAAAAGTGGTTTTTCCAATTCAACGTACAAGAATTCCGCTTTCCAAAGGCTTTTTCTACGCTTGTCCAAAGCGCGTAATTGTTTTTCAGCAACTTTATATTGCGCCCGTTTAGCACGTCTTTCTGTCATAAAAGGTTTAAATGTGATTTAAATGAGTTTGGAAAGGTAAATTTTGCTTCAAAAATACACTTTTTTGTTTTGGGCATCGTAAAATCGTTCATTTTTTTCAAAAAAAATGCTGTAAACAAAACCTACATTTGCGTCATTAATTTTCAGACAAAAGAGCTATTGCCTTATGCCAAAAACCTTATTTGAAAAAATATGGGCAAAACATATTGTCCATTCCGTCCCGAACGGGCCCGAAGTGCTATATATTGATACGCATTTCATTCATGAAGTCACTTCTCCGCAAGCCTTTGACGGTTTGGCGAAACGCGGGATTGAAGTCTTCCGTAAAAAACAAATTGTTGCAACCGCAGACCATAATGTACCCACATTAAATCAGCATTTGCCCATCAAAGACCGACTTTCACGCATGCAAGTCGAGAAATTGATTGAAAATTGCCAGAAAAATGACATTGAATTATATGGTTTGGGGCATCCGTATCAAGGCATTGTGCATGTCATCGGGCCCGAATTAGGCGTGACGCAACCAGGGATGACCATCGTATGTGGTGATTCTCATACAAGTACACATGGTGCTTTTGGCTCAATTGCTTTTGGAATCGGGACAAGTGAAGTCGAAATGGTGATGGCAACGCAATGTCTCCTCCAAACCAAACCCAAATTGATGCGCATCACGGTAGATGGCGATTTGCCAAAAGGGGTGGTTTCCAAAGACATTATATTATACATCATTTCGCTGATTTCTGCGTCGGGTGCGACGGGTTATTTTGTGGAATATGCGGGTTCAGCGATTCGGGCGTTGAGCATGGAGGCACGTATGACAATTTGTAATATGAGCATTGAAATGGGGGCACGAGGCGGCTTGATTGCACCAGACGAAACGACTTTTTCGTATATGAAGGGTCGGAAATTCGCGCCACAAGGCGAAGCATGGGATAAAAAAATGGCTGAATGGCGTAATTTGCAATCTGACGAAGGTGCCAAATTCGATAAAGAAATGGTGATTGAAGCAGCCGATATTGCGCCGATGATTACGTATGGAACGAACCCTGGTATGGGCATTAAAATCAATGCAAAAATTCCATCAATAGCGAGTATGGGTTCTGAATCGGAACAAAAAAACTTACTTAAATCATTGAAATACATGGGTTTACAGCCAGATACCCTTTTGGAAGGACACCCCATTCAACACGTTTTCATAGGCAGTTGCACGAATGCACGTATAGAAGATTTGCGTCAAGTGGCGGCACTCGTTCGCGGCAAACGCAAGGCGGATAATGTACATGTGTTCATTGTTCCTGGCTCCAAACAGGTGGAAGAACAAGCGATTCGAGAAGGTTTGGATACAATTTTTGCGGAAGCAGGTTTTCAACTACGTCAACCAGGTTGCTCGGCGTGTTTGGGGATGAATGAGGATAAAATTCCCGCAGGTGAATATTGCATTGCAACTTCAAACCGCAATTTTGAAGGCAGACAAGGCGCGGGTGCAAGAACGCTTTTAGCGAGTCCATTGACGGCGGCAGCCGCCGCATTGACAGGTCGCGTCACCGATGTAAGAACCATATTTGCAAACACATAGCTCATAGAAGACATAGATAACATCTTGAAAATCAACAATCTATGTTTCATATTTACCTATAGGTTTGCAGTCAAAATTAAAATATAATGGAAAAGTTTCAAACAATACATTCACAATTTGTTCCACTCGCCATCGAACACGTTGATACTGACCAGATTATACCTGCGCGTTTTTTGAAAGCGACAGACCGTTTGGGCTTTGGCGAAAACCTATTTCGAGATTGGCGTTACTACGCGAATGGCAAACCGATTGACGGTTTTGTCCTGAATGATGCTCAATATTCGGGTCAAATCTTGGTCGCAGGACAAAATTTTGGTTGCGGCAGCAGCCGTGAACACGCAGCTTGGGCAATTGCCGATGCGGGTTTTCGGGTCGTCATCAGCAGTTTTTTTGCGGACATTTTCAAAAACAATGCGTTGAATAATGGATTATTGCCCGTTCAAGTATCCGAAAGTTTCTTAAAACAACTCTTTTTGTTGAAAAATACTGATACATTGACCATTAATTTGGAAAAACAAACGGTCAAAATAGATACAACAGGTCAAAAAGAGCCTTTTGAAATCAATCCCTATAAGAAAACTTGTTTAATCAACGGATTTGATGATATAGATTTTTTATTAAGTTTGAAAGATAAAATTCACGCATACGAAATGGCTCGTTAGAATCAGGATTCTTAGGATTTTTGAAGGATTAAATGAGATTGATTTTCAAGCTTAAAATCTTAAAATCAATCTCATTTAATTCACAATTAAATCATCAAGTTATTGATTATCAATAATTTAACGATTCAACCAATTTCCCTAAACCGCCATTTCTTTGCGAATCGCTGCAACAAAATCTTCCGATAATTGGAATTGTTGCACGAATTGAGCGTCCGTCATCGGCGTAGTGAGCATCAAAATTTTAACCATTGCTCGTAATTTCGCCTCGGTTTCTTTGGCTTTCGCCTCGGTTTCTTTGGCTTTCGCTTTGGCTTTTGCCTCCGTTTCTTTGACTTTTGCTTCGGCTCGAGCCTCGGTTTCTTTGATTTTTGCTTCGGCTTGCTTGATTCTATCTTCGCTTTTAGCTTCGCCAATAGCAATACCTTTTTCAATACCTTTTTCGATACCCCGTTCTTCTACGATGTCAAACATCGTTCTGACTTTTGTTGCCATGACTTGATTTTTAGATTTTAAAATAGTTTCGATGACTTCTTGTTCCGACAACTTTGCGCGACGTTGAATGTAGGCAGATAACAGTTTCAAAAATTCGTGTAATAAATATTTTGCTTCTGCATCCGTCGAATCTGCCGCCAAATCCTTGTCTTCCAATGCAAAGTTAAATAAATTCGGGATTTCTTTTTTAAAATAATTCGGATCATGCCCAGGTTTGAGGGCTAAAAAAGCACCTCGTAACGCGCCTAAATCCACCTTATCTCAGGCGCAGGTCTCAGCGTCTCTAATTTAGTGTAAACTTGAATATACGGCGGCAACGCATATCTTAATTTTTTCAACACTAAAACCATGATACTCAACAAACCACGTAAAAAAATATCGTGGTCGTTTTCGATTATTGTTCGTTCGGCTGCATCCTTTGCGACCTTTGGTTCGGTTGCGTCCCCGCAAGAGGAGAATCCATTTTGCTCATCTTGTTTGTTGTTACGTTTGTAATGATTTTTTGAACACCAATTCTTAATCGCTGCAAAAATAACTTGAATTGGTTAATTTGTCAAGGTTTTGCGCTGCTTTCAAAACAATATTTATTAAACTCATAAATGATTGTTTTAAACTGTTTTAAACTTAAAACAAAAATAGATGTGTAATGAATGTGCTTTTCAATGAAAAATTATTGGTTCATCCGCATTTTTAGCGCAAAATAAAAATTGAATCCAGAAAATTAAATTATAAAATATTGATTATCAACCGTTTGGAAGGTTTAAAACCTTCCAAACGGTGTTGGTATCGAATTATTTGCCTGAAATGGATTGAATCCACCTTTATTTTTTTGTTTTGCGCTTTTGAATCAAGAAGTTTTTTGTAACTTGTGGTGCTTTTGTATTTTTTTCAACCTATTTATAAACAATGCGATATGAAGCGGTCTTTTTCGATTTTGCTGGGTTTCTTTTGGGCGTAATGCCTGTTTATCTTCGGGCGCAACGGTGTACGGATTACGCCTGCGCTATTGCAAAGGTTAAAAAAATGTTGTACGAAAAGCAACATAACAAAAATTATTATCAAAATTTGAGGCGCCATGCTCAATTATTAATTGAAAAAAATTGATTTTTGCCGACGAAAAAACGAGCGAAACCCGACGATTAAGTGTTGACGTTCATTTGAAAACCGCAAATTAGATTAAGAAAATCGTATATTTTTCATAATCCAATTTATAAGCGTATCCAAAAATAAATTTTTTCAATTCCTGTATTCAATTCAAATATTCTTTACCTTTGCGCTTTAAAATCATTTTCACACCTTTTAATATTGTGATTCAAACGATTATGCATCATAAAGTTCAATTATCTGTCGGTAGTCAAGATAAAATTTTGTCCAAAGAGCAAAAAAAGTTCAATGAGTTGTTGGAAAAAATTAAGGCGATGAAACAAAATATTGTGGAAATGAGGGCGATTAATGCCAATTTTCATAAACAAGCGGCGGCTGTAATCGCACCTGCCCAAAAAAGAAACCTCGAAGCCAATCAAAATTTAATTCTCGCCTTAGATAAAGTCATTGCTATCCACAAATTGACGAAAAAACAATATAAAAAATTCTGTTCGATTATGCAAGCCGAATTAGAAGATATATTGGGTCGTGTGGACGGGTCAGAAGCACCTAATGTATTGATTTTCAAAGATTTGTATAAAAAATATGCCAAAATGTCTTACGAAGACCGCCAAAAACAGATGATGAAAGAAGTTAATCAAATGACGGGTGGCATGTTTGAATCTATGTTTGGTTTTGATATGAACGATTTGATGGAAAATATGAACGACCCCGAAAAAATGGAGGCGTTCATGGCGGAAAAAATGCGCGAACAACACGAGGCGCAACACGCTGAACAACAAGCTCGCGCCGAAAAACAGGCGGAAAGGCAGGCAAATAAGCCAAAAAATGCCGCACAACTCAAAAAAGAAGCCGCCGAAAAGGAAATGAGTAAGACAACTAAGCAAATTTATATGGATTTGGTCAAAAATTTCCATCCCGACCAAGAACAAGATGAAAAAGAGATTTTGCGCAAAACGGCGATTATGCAAGAGGTTGTGGCAGCGTATCAGGAGGATAATTTCATCAAATTGTTGGAATTGCAGATGACTTTGCTGGAAAATCGGGAGAATTCGTTTAGCAGATTGGATGATAAACAATTGAAACATTTTACGAAAGTGTTGCAAGACCAACTCCGCACCTTACGTAATGAGTATCAACAAGTTAGCCCAAATCCGAGTAATAATCCATATCATCAGTTATTTGATGAACAAGAGTGGCTGCGCAAACTCAAAGTGGAACGGGCAGCCACTCAGTTAGAACATCAAGTAAAACAATTTGAAAATACGATTGAAGCAGTTCAAACACAGGAAGGTTTGAAACAATTTGTTAAAGAATTTGATTTGCCTGAAGAATTTGATTTGGCAGGTGTTCCTTTTTTTGATTTTTAATTTTGCGAACGCTTATGGACACAGGAGATATAGCGCATTGATTTTCAATGGGCTACGTCTCCTGTGTCCCTAAGCGTTCGCAATGATGCCTAATCAAAATCAAACATGCCTTCAAAAAAAGTTTTTTTCTTATGCGGATGCTGTCCGTGATGCCCATGTTGCCCTTGATAAGGTTGCTGATACGGCTGTTGATAAGGTTGATTATAAGGTTGTTGCGGCGGTGCAGGTGGGGGCGTTGGCGGAAGTGGTGGTGCTTTTTCAGCCTTACTGCGCTCAATAATTTTATCTAATTCCCCTCTGTCGAGCCAAACACCCCGACATTTTGGACAATAATCAATCTCGACTCCTTGACGGTCTGCCATGACTAAATGAGTATCTTTACAAACTGGACAATACATAGTTGTTTTATTTTAATGTAAAAAACAGGTTTAAATAATATAAATAATTGATTATCAATACTTTGTATAATATTTCATTTTCCATTTTTCAAAAAAGGTAATGTAAAAATAAACGCGATTGATTCTCAAATGCATCATTGCTTATAACCGTGTTACGTGGCAACAAGTTCCGCAAATAAAAGAAAAAATAAACGCTATGCCTAAAATTTTCATTTTTTAACCGAAAAAGTCTCTTTTTCTTGCATATCCGTATATTTTGCAAAAAAAGAATCAAATTGTGAAAAAAATTATTACGTTTTACAAAAACATAGTATCTTGCAAGAGAAAAGCATGATAAATTATTTTATTATTCAACATCAACAAAATTGTTTTAAAAAATTATGAATCCAACACGTTTGTTTGACTTCATTGACTATCAAAATGAGCAGTATCCTCAAGAGCATGCCTTAACGTATCGGCACAAAGGCATAGAAAAATCGTACAATTCTGCCGAAATTGCACAATTAGCCCAAGAAGCGGCTTGCGGATTATGGCGTTTGGGATTGCGTCCAGGCGATAAAGTGGCTTCGGTAATTGTTAAAAATCGTCCTGAATGGATCATTTTGGATTTGGGTATGATGCAAATTGGGGTTGCGAATGTGCCTGTGTATCCGACGATTAGCCCGAAAGAATATGAATATATTTTCAATGATGCGTCGGTTAAATACTGTTTTATTGGCGACGATGATACAGGTTCTGTTTTCAAGAAAGTGCAGCAAGCACAACTCACAGTGCCTTCATTGAAAACACTTTATACATTTGATAAAGTTAGTTATGTTCAATGTTGGACGGATCTTTTGGGCAGTACTAAAGAGTTAAATGCGGTCAATCGCGTTAAAGCCATCATTGACCCTCACGATTTAGCGACGATTATTTACACGTCTGGCACGACGGGCAATCCAAAAGGTGTCATGCTTTCACATGATAATATTGTTTCAAATATTCAAGCGGTTTTGCCGTTGATGCCGATTGGCGCGGGGGCAAAAGTATTGAGTTTTCTGCCGTTGAACCACATTTTTGAACGCGTTTGCGCTTACAACTACCTATATATAGGTGCGAATGTCGTTTTTGTGGGCATTGACAACTTGGGCGGTGACGGCGGTGATTTGAAAGCCGTGCAACCTGCGTTTTTCACAACGGTTCCGCGTTTGTTAGAAAAAGTATATGAAAAATTGTATAATAAAGGTTTGGAATTGAAAGGCATTAAGAAAAAATTATTTTTCTGGGCTTTGAACTTGACGAATGATTATGAATATGATAAAAATTATTCAGGTTTGCGCGGTTTGCAACACAAATTAGCCGATAAATTAATTTATTCTAAGTGGCGCGAGGCTTTGGGCGGCAATTTGGTGGGTATTTTGGTGGGTGCGTCGGCGTGTCCTGTGAAAATTGCACGGACTTTTTCGGCGGCGGGCATTCCCGTTCGGGAAGGTTACGGCATGACGGAGACTTCGCCAGGGATTGCAATTAGTGGTTATACGACTGGAATGGCGTTGCTTGGTACGGTTGGACCCATTATTCAAGGTACGGAAGTGCGAATTGATGCTTCGGATGGCAATTATCGGGAAGGCGAAGGTGAAATTTTGGCGGCGGGACGCAATGTGATGTTGGGTTATTATAATAAACCTGTTCAAACGGCGGAAGTTATCAAAATCATAGATGGAAAACGGTGGATGTGTACGGGCGATGTGGGCAAATTGGTGGACAAAAATGGGACACCTTTTTTGAAAATCACCGACCGCAAAAAAGAATTGTTTAAAACATCTGGTGGTAAATATGTGGCACCTGCACCGATTGAAAATGCATTGAAAGAACATTTTTTGGTGGAACAAGTGATGGTTTTGGGTGAAAATCAGAAATTTGTGTCTGCAATTGTCGTTCCTGCGGTAGAAGCATTGCGGGATTGGTGCGGAAGTCATGGCGTGGAATGGAAAAATACGGCTCATGCGATTCAAAATCCTGTGGTCATTGCGGCTTTCCAGAAAGCGGTGGATCAATATAATCCAAATTTCAGTAAAGTGGAGCAAATCAAAAAATTTGTTTTAATTGCGGATAGTTGGGAGCCTGTGAAAGCGGATGGTTCAGAAGCGGAATTGACTCCGACCATGAAATTGAAGCGGCGCGTGATTTTGGAGAAGTATAAAACGGCGATTCAACAAATTTATGCAAACACATAGGAATATAGGAGACATATGGGCATTTATTGGGATGCATTATCAAAAAATACCATATGTCTCCTATGTCTCTATATGTTTGCAACTTGTAAAATCAATTTTCCAAGCTTATCTCCTTGATACAGAATCAATAACGATTCAGGAAAAGTTTCTATACCTTTGACGATATGAAAAGATTCTTTCAAGCGTCCTTCCTTCATCCAGCCACTCATTTCTGCAATCGCTTCTCCGTAACGCGGCGCATGGTCAAACACGACAAAACCTTCCATCCGCGCCCGCGCCGACAATAATGCCAAATAATTAGAAGGTCCTTTGATTTTTTCCGTATTATTATACTGCGAAATCGCGCCGCAAATCACGATTCGCGCCCGCATCCGAATCATCGCCAAACAAATATCCAATGTTTCGCCGCCCACATTGTCGAAATAAACATCAATGCCATCTGGACACGCTTTGCGCAATTGCGATTTCAAATCTCCATTTTTGTAATCTATAGCGACATCAAAACCAAGATTTTGCACCAAATGAGCGCATTTATCCGCGCCACCCGCAATGCCGACAACGCGACAACCTTTGATTTTGGCAATCTGCCCGACGATACTTCCAACTGCACCCGCCGCGCCTGAAACAACGACCGTTTCACCCGCTTTGGGTTGACCGACTTCCAAAAGTGCAAAATAGGCAGTCATGCCGACCATGCCGAGCGTTCCAAGATACGTTGTCAACGGCGCAAATTTAGTATTGATTTTGGTCAAACCTTTCCCGCCGACGGAGTGAAAATATTCTTGTACGCCCAAGCTACCCGTCACTTTATCACCAATTTTATAGGTATCGTTTTGAGAATCAATGACTTCGCCTACGCCGCCTGCCCGCATGACTTCGCCAATATCCACAGGACGGATGTACGATTTCCCAAGACTCATCCAACCGCGCATCGCAGGGTCGAGCGAAATATATTCAACTTTCACTAATACGTCGCCCGCCGCTAAGGGCGCAAGGTCATTTTTTTGAATGTCCCAATCGCTGCGTTTTGGGAGTCCTTGCGGACGCGCTGCTAATTTTATTTGTAAATTTTTCATACAATGATTGATTTAACGAAGAATGTAACACCGATTTTCTAACTTTTCGACACTACATATAACAAAAAAAAATGTCGTAGGCAAAGCTACGACATTTTTTGTCATTCCGCAGGAAACTTTTGTCATTCCGTAGGAAACTACTCCACTTCAACGTGCATAATGCTATCATCCACCAAAATGCGTCCGCAATGTTCACAGGCAACAATTTTCTTATGCAACCCGATTTCCAATTGCAATTGCGGCGGAATCCGATTAAAACAACCACCACAAGCATCGCGCACCACCGTAACTACCGCCAAACCATTGCGATACGAAGTGCGAATTTTATCATACGATTTCAACAAACGCTCCTCAACGCCCCGACGTGCTTTATCAATTTTACGGCGCAATTTGTCTTCTTCTTTTTCAGTTTTTTCGATAATCTTTTGTAACTCAATGCGTTTCGTATCTAAATCTTTTTGCTTAGAAGTTAAACGCTTTTGTGCAATTTCGACTTGTTCGCGTTTCGATTCGATACCTCTTTGGGCTTCGCGCATGCGCTTCTCCGCCAATTGAATATCAAGGGATTGCAACTCAATTTCTTTATTGAGCGCGTCGAATTCTCGATTATTTTTGACATTATCGAGTTGTTTTTTGTATTTTTCAATAAACTGCTCGGCATCTTTCATGTTGCCGCGCTGCTTGCTGATTTCGATTTCAAACTCTCGAACATGGCTATTGCCTTTTTCGATGCGCGTGGTCAAACCCACGATTTCGTCTTCTAAATCACCGACTTCCATCGGTAATTCGCCTTTGAGGACGGAAATGCTATCCAACTCGCTATCAATCAATTGGAGTTCGTATAATTGTCTCAACTTTTGCTCGGTCGAAAGTTCTTTACCTTTTGCCATACGAGGAATAATTTAGAAATAGTGATCAATGATGAATGATGAATTTTCGTTCAATGATGAAGAATCAAGGATGAATGATGAATATTTAGTTTTACAATACATTGATTATCAAATTATTATAAAAATGGATTATTCATCATCCGACATTTATCATTCATCATTCATCATTCATCATTCCAAAACATGCCGAAAGCTAACAAAAATTGGGCGAAATTAGAAATAATTTACTGGATTTGTATCTTTTTTCGTTGAAAAAATACATATTTTTTTAAACTTGTTTTGTAACACATTGGTTAAAAGCTCAATTGTAAACTGTTCACTTTCAAAATGTCCGATATCTGCAATCACAATTTTGCCATCGGCATCAAAAAATTCGTGATATTTGAAGTCGGCGGTTACGAAAACGTCCGCGCCCGCGCTTATCGCGTTCCCCAATAAAAAACTCCCCGAACCACCGCAAATCGCCACTCGCCGCACCGATTTATCGCGCAATTGCGTATAACGCACTACGCCTGCAACCATTTTTTGTTTTAAGTTTTTCAAAAAATCCATTTCAGAAGGTGCATTATCCGCATCATATTCGCCGACAATACCTGCGCCAACGGTTTGATTTTCATTTTCCAACGCCGTCAAAAAATAGGCAACTTCTTGGTATGGGTGCGCTTGACGCATCGCTTTTAAAATTTTATTTTGCAAATGAGCCTCTAAAACAACTTCTATTCGGTTTTCTACAACCTCCTCATCTTGATTTAACGTGCCAATATGTGGGTTTGCATTGCGAATAGGGCGAAATGTGCCAGTTCCTGCGGTTCGGAAACTACAATTTTCATAATCACCAATTTGCCCCGCGCCCGCCGCGTACAAGGCATTTAAAACCGTTTGTGTGTTTTCAATCGGCACGAAAACCGTTAATTGCATCAATATTTGTCGTTTCGGCGCGAGGATTTTAAGGTTTTTCAAACCCAACCGATTAGCAATTTGTTGATTCACACCATTTTGCAACATATTATCCAAATTGGTATGAATCGCGTAAATTGCAATATCATTTTTAATCGCTTTTAAAACAATTCGTTCGACATAATTCTTGCCATTCAATCGTTTCAAACCGCGAAATACGATGGGGTGATGCGCCACAATTAAATTACATTTATTTGTAATTGCTTCATTTACAATGCTTTCGAGCGAATCTAAGCACGTTAAAATGCCTATTACCTCCGCGTCTGGATTGCCAACGATTAATCCTGCATTATCATAATTTTCTTGATACGCAGGTGGCGCAATCGTTTCTAAAAACTGAATAATTTCTTTGATTTTCATAATTTAAACTTGATTTTGCCACAAAGGAACAAAAAAAATAAGTGCTGTATTGCTTGGTTTTCATCAAAAAGGTGCAAAATAAAATTTGGATAACAAAAGTATTTTTATTCTGAATTGAACTTTTATTTTAAAATAAAATATTGAAATTTAGAAGTAATTTTTAAAAAAATTTGCTTTGTTTTGTTTTAAGCAATTAAACCCAATTTAATTTTATAAAAAGAGTCAAAAAGCCGTTCCCCGAACGGCTTTTTGAAGCAATTAAACCCAATTTAATTTTATAAAAAGAGTCAAAAAGCCGTTCCCCGAACGGCTTTT
>JBEEMZ010000017.1:0-33341 GCA_041192405.1 Bacteroidota bacterium
TTTGACCGATTATCGGGATATTTTGAGCGATAGCCGCTTGATGGCTATCAACAATAATATTGGAAATATTTATTTTATGATGGAGGATTTGCCTTTGTCGTTGGCGTATTTTGAGGAATGTTTGCGGTTGGCGCAAGTCGCGGGCAATCGGCAGATGACCGCACATGCCCTCGCGCAGATGGGACGCAATTATTTGGCGATGGGCGATGCCGATAAAGCGTTTGACACGGGCAAAAAATCGTCGGATTTGATGAATGAATTGGGGCGCATGGTCAATGGTAAACAAATTAATTTATTAAATTCGGCTCATTTACAACTTTTGTTTGAAAATACTTCAGGTGCGTATCGTTTTGCGTTGCAAGGCATTGCCGTTTCGCGGCGGATGCGTGACGTGATTTCAGAATTGCGCGGGTTGAAATTGTTGTCCGATATTTTGAAAAAAGAAAAAGATTACCGTCGAGCGTTGCGCTGTCAAGCGATTATTTCGCAATTGCGCGACGAAATTGCCAAGACGCAACGCAATCGGCAAATGATTGACCTTGAAATCAAATACTCATTGAGAGATAAACGGCGTAGAATTGAAGAATTGACCAAAGAGAATCGCTATCAAGGGCAATTGTTGGAACAAAGTCGTCAAATCGCCAAACAAAATGAGGAATTGCGGCAGGCAAATGAAGAATTAAGGCAATTTGCGTATATTACTTCGCACGATTTGAAAGAACCATTGCGCATGATTGGCAGTTTTACGCAAATCATTCACAATCGGTTCAAAGCGACTATGGATGACAATAATAAGATTTATTTTCAATATATCAATGAAGGTGTGACGCGGATGAATAGTTTGCTGGACGCATTGTTGCAATATGCGACAATTGGCAAGGCGGATTTGGAACGCGAATCGGTCAGTTTGGAAAATGCGGTACAATTGGCGTGTCAAAATTTGCATGTGAAAATACATGAGACGGAAGCGCATGTCGAAACCGATAAAAATTTACCTACTTTATTGAGTGTGCCGTCCTTACTTATACAATTATTTCAGAATTTGATTGGCAATGCGATTAAATTCCGACGCGAAACGTTGCCCCCACTAGTGTTGATTACGGCGGAAATGCAGGGCGAAGAACACCTTATCAAAGTGCATGATAATGGCATTGGCATTGACCCCGAACATCGAGAACGCATTTTCATCATTTTCCAACGCTTGCATACGCGGCAAAAATATGAAGGGACAGGGATTGGTTTGGCGATTTGTCAGAAAATTGTGCAGCGATTAGGCGGGCGGATTTGGGTTGAATCGGAAATTGGTTATGGCTCCACGTTTTGTTTTACCTTGCCTAAGTGATTCAAGTGATTGTGGAATTCGCCTAAAATTGGGTGTATCACAAATTTACAAAATTCCTAATGGAATGACAAAAATGCAATGTTCCACACTTGCCTTGACGCGCCTGCCCAAGTACGCAACAAACGGCAAACACGGCAAAAGCAAAATGCTTAATCCGATATGATATAAATGAGTTGTTGAATCATGCTACAAAGCTAAGAAGAAGCGTCAAGCTGTTGAGAAGAATTTTTTCATCTTTGAAATTTTATTTTATATAGACAGCAGTAAGGGAAGTTTAATGTTGCCTCCATCGCTTGATGCGTTATAACATTTTGATTGTATGCGCTAACGCGTATGATTGAAAATTTTTTGTTTCATAAGCGTAGAGACAGGCAAGTTCAAAAGTGTTGCTTCATGCGTGATTTTTTTGTCATTCCGTTTGTCATTCCCTTTGTCATTCCGTAGGAAACGTTATTTTTGCACGTCCAATTTTTTTATTCAAAAAAAATAAACGTTTGTTATGGAGACTGACCTTAGTTTACACATTGAAATCGCGGAAGAAGCGATGCAGTACGCGCTCGAACATCTTAAAATTGAGTTGGAAAAATTGCGGACGGGCAAAGTTTCGCCGTCCACGTTTTCGGGCGTGACCGTGACGTATTACGGTGTGCCGACGCAATTGAATCAAGTCGCTACCATCTCGGCGGCGGATGCGCGCACGATTATCATTCAACCTTGGGAGAAAAAAATGCTTTCTGCCATCGAAAAAGCTATTTTTGAGTCGGGCATGGGTTACACGCCTCAGAATGATGGGCAATTAATTCGGATTAATATCCCGCCGTTGACGGAAGAACGTCGTCGAATTTTGGCAAAACAAGCCAAACATGCTGCCGAAGAAACCAAAATCGGGATTCGCAAAGCGCGGCGGGAAGCGATGGAAGCGGTTAAAAAAGAAGTCAAAGCGGGCTATCCTGAAGATGCGGGCAAAAAAAGAGAAGCTGAAGTGCAAGCCATGACTGAAAAATATGAGCATAAAGCGGATAAATTGTATGAATTGAAGGAGAAAGATATTATGACTGTTTAGTAATGAATGATGAATGATGAATTTTAAAATTCATCATTCATCATTTATCATCATTCATCGGTTTTAACGATTTTCAAACTGCGGCTCACACGCCCATCCGCCACAATGCGCACCATGTAAACGCCCGCCGACAAAGGTGCATCGGAATGAATGCTACCATTTAAAGTGGTAATTGGTTTTGACCAAACCGCTTTTCCTAACGCGTCGTATAAAATCAAATCTGCTTTTTCAAAATGTTCAATCAATTGATAATCAATGTTTAAACGCATTGAAAATGGATTTGGATATGCTTTCAAAACGATATTTGAATTCGGTTCTATGATTACATTTGCTAATGCGTCATAAAAAGCAAAACTATCAATCGCCGCTTCCACAACGTGCCCTGGCAGCGCATCTACCGCCCGAAATGCCACTCGAACTTGCGTCGGACGCAACGGACTCAATGCAATTTTGCCCGAAGATTTCCACGCGCTCGCCGATGAAACAATCGTTTGAACCACTGTATCGCGCCATAAACCATTGATTAACAATGAAATCGTTGCGGTAAGCGTGTCATTTGGCGTACCCGTGCCCGCCCCATCGTAAAACCAATATGAAAAACGCATTTCTGGCGCACGGTAATTCGCACAATTGATGATAGGCGATGTCAAAATACTATAACCATCATCTAAATCGTCAAAACCTGCCGCACCGCCGCCATTGCCCGTCATATAACACATATCGCCCATATCAGACGAATGATCCGTACCTGGATTGCAAATAGCCGTTCCATTCAGCGTCTGAATCGGCGCATCGCGCACCCACATCCCACGAGGAGCCGTACTCTGAACCGTCCAACCAAAATCACCCCAAAAATCATCTTGATAACCGTCTTGAAGCCCAATTGAAACATGGGTTGTATTGGCGTTTACATTGATAATCAATGCTTTATGTTTAGAACCCCACGCGCCCGCAAAAACTTGATAACTGCCAATGACCGCATTATTTAAAACAAAATTGCCTAAATTATCCGTTACTACTTCATACGTTGTCTCCGTGCCGACCCATTTTAATTTGCCTTGAACGCCCGTATTCGTCAAATTACCCCAAAAATCAGCTTTGACAATTTTGCCACTGACTGAAAACAATGGTTTTTTAACTAATTCAACAATTTGTGTATTCACAATCCCATTTGTCAGCGAAACCGTAATGGTTTTTGGATAATAACCCGCCACTGTAAAAGTCGCTGTCACCGTTCCAGGCGTGACTTGACCCGTATAAAATTCGCCCCGTGCATTAGATTTCGCCCGTTTATCGGGGTCAATTGAATTGATTTTAACCGCAACGCCCGAAATAGGACTCCGCGTCACCGAATCCAAAACCAAACCTTCCAAATAGCATGCTCTTTTATATTGCGGACTTAACACATACATATCTCCTTCTAAATTAGAGGCTACGATGGTTCCAGACGCAAAAAAGGGAAAAACACCCCAAGTACCCGAAAAACCATCGCCCGCGCCTTGCGGATAACAATCGTAATCGCCTACTTGAATCATATTTTGAGGGCGATGCACGTCCGTAATCGTGAAACCGTCTTTGTACCAAGAAGTTATAGCGTAATCATTTTTAACATGTGTGTTATGCACTATCGAACCTGAACCTGGATTACTCTGAATTTTGTCCAAAAAACGAATATTGGAAGGCATCGAAATATCATACGCAGCCAAATAAGAATTCGTATTTTCATCCGTCGTCAACACGGTGCGCCTATCGTCCGTCAACCAAGTGTTGTGCGTGAAAGTGGTGGGCGTAGGTTGCGTATTTAAAACAATTGGTGTTGATTTGTTCCGAAAATCTATGATAGAAAAATAACCTGCATTGATATGCCCGCCCCATAACGTGTCGTTGTAAACATATCCATCATGAATGTAATTCGTATTGTATTGACCCGCGTATTTTGGATTGAACGGGTCGGGTTCGAGATTTAAAACAATCGCGCCGCCATTTGCAATACCCGTCGCGCCATAGAGATACACAAATCCGCGCAAAGTGTCAAGGTGCAATGCGTGAATTTTGCCCAAACGCGCTGCAATCACGCTATCACCCGTATATTGACGAACCGCTAAAGTGGTATCAGGTAAATTAGATAAATTTACAATTTGTAAACCTGTACCGCCTTCGGAAGTTATGTATGCAAATTTTTTATATACTTTAATTTCCTTCCAAAGATTATTGACACCTGGAATTTGTTTAATGGTGCGCGGCGTATCGGGATTCGTAACATCCACGATCATCATGCCCAAATTGGCACCAAGCAAGGCATATTCGCGCCCATTTTGAGTGTAACCGCAGCTATTCGCTAACGTTTGATTTGGGTACGTCACATGCGCTCGCAACCGAACATTTGCATTTGAATTCTGCGCAAATGATTGATTTACAAGGATTAACGCAACTAAATTGGTAAGTATAAAGATTTTCATGCGAAAGATAAGATTTATTTCAAGGAAAGTAAAACATTTTAACGAATTCGCTTATTGGTCTGAATAAGGTGTAAACAATTCATTATTAATCTACTTTTTTACCGCAGATTTTCGCAGCATGAAGGTTCTAAGAACCCAATCGGCGAAAATCTGCGGTAAAAGTGTTCCCCCAATTAATCTACCACAGAAACTTTTAACATATTGGTTCGCAATTTTTTCTGCAACGGCATACTGCCCACATTGACCGCCAAATCACCTTTTTTCAAACGCCCATTGCTTTTCAAAATGTCAATTGTGTCTGTAATTGTCTCATCGGTTGTGGAATATTTGTCATAATAGTAACCTTTGACCCCCCAAACCAAATTCAACGTCGCTAACATTTCAGGTTTGCCCGAAAAAATATGAATCGGCGCATTTGGACGATAACTCGACACTTTAAACGCCGTATAACCCGAAGTCGTAAATCCAATAATCGCTTTGGCTTCCAACTCCTCTGCGACTTTCGCCGCGTTCAAACACACCACATCCGAGCAAAAAGTACCCGATTTGCGATGTAATTCAGGTCTTTTGAAGCGAACAGGCAATTTTTCCGCTTCTAAAATGATTTTTGTCATCGCTTTGACCGTCTCGACAGGATATTTACCCGCCGCCGTTTCCGCAGAAAGCATCACCGCATCCGTTCCATCAATCACCGCATTGGCAACATCCGTGATTTCCGCCCGCGTCGGACTCGGACTATAAATCATAGATTCCATCATTTGCGTTGCCACAATCACAGGTCGAGCGCGTTGAATACATTTTGCCACGATTTCTTTTTGCAAAATCGGCAAACGCTCCATTGCAAACTCCACACCCAAATCACCGCGAGCCACCATAATCCCATTCGATGCCTTGATAATGGAATCTAAATTATCAATTGCTTCAGGTTTTTCGATTTTGGCGATGACAAGCGCGGGATGTTTCGCCTTTTCCAACCGCGATTTTAAATCATATATGTCTTCTGCCTTGCGCACAAACGATAACGCGACCCAATTGACAGACGGTTGTGTGAGTATAAAGTCCAAATCCGCTAAATCTTTTGGAGTCAAACACGGTAAAGAAGTCTTTGTATCGGGCAAATTGACCCCTTTTTTGCTTGACAAAATGCCACCATAAATGACCTTCATGCGTGCGGTATCTTGTTTATTTGTTTCAACCACTTCAAAAACGAATTTGCCGTCATCCAACAAGATGCGTTCGCCAATCGTCACATCTTTGGCGAAATCTTTATAACTCATATATATTTTTTCCTTCGTGCCGACACATTCTTCGTTCACGAAAGTGACAATATCACCTGGATTGAGTTCAAGTGCATTGTTTTCAATCATGCCAACCCGCAATTTTGGTCCCTGCAAATCCGCTAAAATACCGATATGTAATCCATACTTTTCATTGATATAATTAATGTTTTGTATGGTTTCGAGATGGTCGGCATGGTTGCCATGAGAAAAATTGAGGCGAAAAATGTTAACGCCCGCTTTTGCCAATTCCAATAAAGTGGTATAAGCGCGTGATGCGGGTCCCACTGTGGCGACGATTTTGGTATTTTTCTTATCTGCGGGAGTCATAGATAGAACGTTTGGTAATGATGCCTTTGATTCGATTGTTTTCATATTAAACTAAGACAATTTAGTTGCAAAATTCTATTACACGAAGTAATGATGAATGATGAATGATGAATGATGAATGATGAATTTTATAATGAATTGATTATCAGCTAAATATGGAATTCATAAAGAGCGTTTATGGCGTAACCCCACTGATTTGTTCATAAATAAGATTAACAAAATTCCGAAATCTCCTTATTTGTTAGACAGCGATTGTGCTAATCGGTTACGACAAATATGCCAAAAACGAATTTTAGAACCCTAAGACCTTATTTTCATTGCGAAATCCAAAATCTGCATTTCGCAATCGAATTAGTGTATGAATCACAATAAGTCTAAACCCACATCAAAGGTAATTCTTTCTGTTGGAAATAAACAAATTATAAAAGTTTTTTTTGGGAGATTCGCATTAAAACCTTAAAAAAAAGCCTTTTTTCATAAGTTTATGCCTTCAATCCATTTTAAAGTTCAGATTTAAAACGCTATGATAGGGTTGCTTGATAGCATCCCAATCCGCCTTTCCTCGACCCGCTTTCAAATATTTCAAATCACAAAGCAGCAATTTAAAGCCCGTCACCGTTCCTAAATTAAAGTATTTTAAAACGGGATTTGCATATATCACGCAAAATTGACTAACTTTACAAATCGTTTCATAAATGAACATTGCTTTGGACTTAGGTTACGCAGACGAACAAAATTTAGTGGATGCCTGCATCGCTCGGGAGCGATGGGCGCAGAAGAAACTGTATGAGGATCATTATGGTAAGATGATGTCTGTGTGCCTACGTTACGCCGATAACGAAGACGATGCTTTGGATATTTTACACGAAGGTTTTATTAAGATTTTTAAAAATATATCGAAATATCAACCAGGTACTGCATTAACTGCATGGATTCGGACGATTATGGTCAATACTTCTATTGACTATTATCGGAAAGCCGTCCGAAGACGTACTGATGACCTTGACCAAGCGTACGGCGTGAGCACGGATGCCCCTGATGCGATTGCGCGGTGTTCGGAAAAAGATATTTTGGCGGCGATTCGGAAACTGACTCCCGCATATAGAACCGTTTTTAATATGTATGTGATTGAGGGCTATTCACATAAGGAAATTGCGGATAAGTTAGAAATCACGGAGAGTACATCTCGTTCTAATTTAGTTAAAGCAAGATTGAAATTACAAGTTTTATTGTCTGGCAAGTATGCAGCACATGGAGAATAACGAAAAAGATGACCTTTTTGACGACCTAATCCGAAATTCGATGCAGCGCATGGAAGAAAATTCGGATGATAGCCTTTCAAGCGATTTCGATTTGTTTGAAAAACGCCTTCGCCGTGTCGAAAAGACGGACGATGAAACGTTTGATAATTGGATTCGGAACGCTGCGGAACGGCATGATGTGCCTCAAAATGCGGCGCATTGGGCGCGGATGGAACGGGAATTGGAAGAAACTTTTTCTTGGAAACGGTATTTGCTTCGTTTTAAAATCCCTGAATTAGTCTTGTCTGGATTGGCGATTTGGACTTTTTTCAATGTTGTTGACATGCCTTTGATGCAGAAAGGTGCTGCCGCGCTCCCAAAAGAGCAAGTAATGCCGAATGCTTCATCAAAATCGCAACCGACAAATCGCAAAATAGTGCCTTTAGCGGCTCCAAAAGCAGCGAATCCTAAAACAGATTGGAATAAAAGAGCAGGTGATGCACCCGTAAACCATTTGGAGCAAGATAAATCAGCTAAAAATAATTTGTTGCCATTTAAGTCATCGGAAGGTGCGCCACAAGCGATGATTCAAAATCCAACGCTTTCAGCCGAAGGGGGCGCAGTTGCAGGTGGTGTGGAGCGAAACGATTCAAAAACGACGCATCGTTCCAAACGGATGCAAACGGTTACAGCAGCGTTGCCGACGCTCGCGAGTACTCATTTAGTTCAACAAACGAGTTTAGAGGAGCATGATTTACAGTTACATTTAAATGATGTTGCTTCTAATAAATTGAAAATCAATGATTTAGACCAACAAAAAGAAGATGCGCCATCGGCGAAGGAATCTATTGCGGATTTGCTGGAGGCGCGAAAAAAAGTAGAATCATTGAATTCATTAGCCATGATTCAACCCGAATTGTTGCAAATCGAAAAGCCTATTTTAGCAAAAGTACCCATTTTAGAAAATATAGGTTATCGGAATCATCGGTTGCGGGTCGGGATGTTTGGCGCGTTTAATGCGGATAATGCGAATACTTTTTTTAGTTCGGTTTCCATCGCAGGGAAAGCGGTTCGGGCAACGGATGGTTATGGCTCAGGCGTAACGGTTGGTTATCGGCGCAAAAAAATGGAGTTGGAATCGGGTGTGACGTACTCGTATAAAAGTTATCGCCCCGTGGATGTTACTGCGGTAACGGGTGATTTTTCGGGCGGTTATGAAACGGTAACGCCTAAGTTAGTGTCTTTCAATATGTTACATATTCCAATTCATGCCAATTACTATTTTTTGGATAAGCAAAAATGGAGTTTTTATGGTACAGTAGGTGGTACAGCGACTTTGGCGATGCAGACGGATTATGATATTGCTAAAACGTCCAGCGCGAATGCCAATCAATCTCGATTAGACCCTGCTGCGAGTCAAATTCAAAAAAATATTTCTGACCTCTATAAAAAAGGTGCTTTGGAAGGCGCGTCATTGGATAAAAATTATTATTTTACAGCCAATATAGGTACAGGTATTGAATATCATCCAAAACTGAAAGGTCGTTGGAGCCTTTTTGGACAGTGGATGTATCAACAACATGTTGGAAATCAAGGTGTTGGCGAAAATCAAGATAAAATTAGTACTTTTTCGGTTCAGATAGGTGCAAAAGTGCGTTTGTAACGATTTAAAACGTTCGGTAGCATTCCTAAAAAGGGTACGTTTCGGAAAATTTTCTGAAACGTACCCTTTTTTATTTGAAGTACCAAAAAATTGGTACACTATTTGGATTAGCTTAAACCAGAATCACAATCATTTAACCCAACTATACTAAACGAAACTATGTAACTTCATTTTACAATTTACCCGCAACGTCCCCCAGTTTTAAATTCAATTTTTAACAAAAAACGACCGAATCGAAATTCACAATGCTTTAGTAATCAACGAGTTACGATTCAACAAACGAAACTTCTATTATCCCATGACATTTAGAACGATTTACATCCTTTTCGGTTTTATCGCGCTTGGCGCAACTTTAATGAGCAATTCTTTGGGCATGGCTGCTCAATCTGGCAAAGGCAATACGGCAGCACCAGGCGACGAAGCCGATGCGCAAGGTCAATTTATCACTTGCGGCACTTGTCATACGGGCAATGCGTTCGCGCCAACGATGAGCATTAAATTTATTGATTCGCTCGGCAACGACGTTACAAAATACATTCCAGGTAAACTTTATCGAGTTCGAGCGAGCATTCGGTCAACGACAGGTACGCCCTTTGCGTATGGTTTTCAGATGATTGATATTAAAGAAAGTAATAATGCTAATGTAAAAGGCTTCCCTTCGGGCAATGTGCTGACTTCACAACCTGCGAATGTGAAGATTTCGACCATTCCAACTGGGCGGATGTATGCTGAAAACAATCAAGGGGGCAGCAATTCCAATATTTTCGATGTGAAATGGCGTGCGCCTGCAAGTGGTATGGGGACGATTGTGTTTTATGCGTCGGGTGTTGCGACGAATGGCGCGCAGGGGATGCGGGGCGACGGTGCAGCAAATGCCATAGCGAAATTTTATCAAGATACGACAGCTCGTTTAGGGGGCGGCGGCAGTAATAATGGTTTCAATGGCGGCTTAAGCGCCCTTGATGACCTCAAAAATATTCAATCACTCCAAGTTTTTCCGAATCCAGCGACCGATTTTGTCAAAGTTCAATGGACTTCAACAGCTACTAAAATATATCAAATGGCTGTGCGCAACCTTGCAGGTGCAACCGTTTTAATAGATACTTGGGATGCACAAAATGGTGATAATCAACAAGTTATAGATGTTCAAAATTGGGCAACAGGTGTTTATACCTTGCAAATGACAAATGGAAATGAGCGCGTGGTTCGGAAGATTGTGAAACGTTAATAGAGCTATTACTATTGGTCTGAAGGTGGATTTGTTGGATTCGGTGAATTTTTTGTACAATAAATCCACCGAATCCAATAAATGCACCTTCAGACCAATAAATATCGCTTATTGTCCTTCTGCCACATCAAAAGTCGCCAAAGGCATTTTCACAAAACCTTTATCAGCAGCCGTTTTAAGCGTATGAATCGGTTTATCCGCATTACCATTGTCATACGCATGATGCTCATTTCGAACTAATAACCATTTTTTTGAATTTGTATCATATTGAAAATCAACAGAACGCACCCATTTTTCACGACTTCCACCAAAGAAATTTAATTGAAAGGTATTATCCTTCAAAATGACAGCATCTTGAAAAGGGTCGCCCATCATGCCGCCACAATCATGACATAAAGCCGCCTTCGCGCCAACATCAGCCACTTTCAACGTCGCATCTTTCTGACCTTCCAATACCAAAACGGATCTTGGCAATGCCGTATTAGCAGGATTTTCAACTACTAAAAGCACATCTTCGATGTCATCGCCATTCAAATTGCCTTGTACAAAGGCTTTCATAATAAAACCTTTTGGAATATGTTTTGGAATATCTGCCGCTTTGATGGCTTTCAAACCGCCGCTTATCGTAGGCGGTGCGGCAGGATAAGTGACCACCGATGCAACCGTTTTTGTAGAATCAACGGCGGCTAAACGATTGGTTTTTTCTTGTGTATTATCGGAGTTGCAACCGACAAATATCAACGTTATAAAACCTAAAACATTGGTTTTCATTATGTTTGATTTTTAGATTAAAAATAATATTTACTTTTGCAAAAGTGGCTTCACTTCCACACTATCCAAATCTTCTTTCAAAGTCGGTTTCACAGGTCGAACAGGTTTCGGCGCGATAGAACCATTCGGTGACAATCGTTTTGCGCGCGTAATCAAAATAGAATCGGCAATTTTATTTGCTTTTTCATATATATTTTCTTGGCATTCTTTCAAACGCTGTTCTCGATACGCGTTGACTGCGACGGCGATTTCTTTTTGTACCAATGCTTCTTTGGCAGCTTCGTTGTTTGTGCAACCGATAAGATAGGTGCAAAATGCACTTAAAAAAAATTGTTTTTTCATTTTACTTTTTTAAAAGTTCTTGTTGGCGCACGGCTAACATCGAATCGGCGGCGCGCTGTATCAACACGGCACTGCTGTCGCGGCAATAAGCATCCATTTGAGCCGATAATAAATTGATTTGGCGCGAAGTGGTGGTATCAATGCGGCGGCGCATTGCGGAATCTATTTTAATAGTTTGGTCTGAATTACAACTCATTCCAAAAAATATTGTAAATAATAATAAAATATATTTCATTGATAATCAATATTTTAATGTCGGCGAGGTTGCAACCTCGCCGACATTGAATTATTTATTCGATAATTCCATTTTCCAAAATCTCCAATTGACGCATCCGCGTCGCATCTGCATCAAAGTCAAAATGATTTTTCGCATCACTTTCTGCAACGTAAATAAATCGCTTTTCGTCAATACTCGCCACAATTTGTTTTATCTTATCTTCGACAACCTTCATTCCCGCGATTGCTTTTTTGTCAATCATAGCACCCGTTTTATCATTATAAGTTGCCAACACATAATCATAATTCAACAAGCCAGCCTTCCAATAAACCACTGCTTGAACATGCTCCTTCAAACCCGCCGTTTTAGGCAATCGAAAACAAGGCACATATTCTGTAAATTCATCAGGTTCAACTGCTTCATAACGAGCAATATACTGTGTAATCGCAACCGTCGGCAATGGTTCATTTTCGAGCGCGAAATCGTGATGCGCGTCCTCAGAGAGCAAAACGGGTAACGCTGCTTCTGGAAATTTTTGTAAGAAAAAACTAAAATCTACTTTCATATTAAGGATTTTTTAATTCATTTTGATGAATCGAATGCGTCCAGCGCGTTTTTCCATGAATATCAATGGTTTCAAACGTCACTTTACGTTCTTTTTTCGCCCCCGAAACGCTGATTTTAGAAAAATTATTTTCCAATAATAACGAACCCGCAACTCGAGCAGGATTTTTCATTTCAGGTTTTTTGCTAATATCATGGATGCCCGACGTGATACTTGAACAAGTGAAATCGTACAATGGATACCCTTTTTTGGGTTGATACCGAATTAATTCGCTAAAATGACGGTCGCCCGTTAGAAAAATAACGCCATCAATATTATTTTCGGCAATAAAATCCATTAATTCATGCCATTCAGCAGGATAAAAATAAAAACATTCTTTATCTGCCATCGGATTTAACATTTGCCCGCCCGTCACAATGAATTTAAAAACCGATTCCGAACTCAATAAACTGCTTTTCAACCAATCTAATTGCCGCTTTCCGTAAAACACTTTGTTTTTATTAGGCTTATCGTTAATACTATCGGGCAAATTATTTGCAGACCGATAATAGCGGTCATCCATTAGAAAAAATTCGCAATCATTCCATTTAAATTTGGAATAAATCCCTGCATGATCAGGTTGTCCAAATGTTTTATTTCCCCAATAACTTTTAAAAGTTTTTAATGTATAATCCTTTAATTCATAATTGCCATCGCTATCATTTGGTCCGTAATCGTGGTCATCCCATATCGCATAATTCGCTCGTGTGCCGCGCAATTTTTGCATTTCAGGCGTTTTGAAATTATAACTATATCTATACGAAATGCCTGCCGCCGAGCTAAAATCCGCTTCGCGCAAATACACATTATCGCCATCCCAAATCATAAAATCTGTTGGAATATTGCCCATTGTTTCTAAAATTTTGGGATTTTTGCCATAAGGTTTGCCAGGTCTATCGTAAATCGAGTCATTAATATAGACGCAACTTCCAAACAAAAAGTTGAAATTAGGTGCATCTTTGCGCCATTCCCATAATTCTTTGGTTTTGAAACGAGTTGGAAACGCAATTTTCATGGGTGCATCATCCAAAAGCACCTCATATTCATACGTTGTATTCATTTCCAACGGTTCAAGCACCAATTTAATGGGATTATAAGATTTGCCCAAAGTACCTGTGTACCGAATATTATTTTTAACAGCAGGTTTATCCTGCGCCCAAAAACGAATTTCGACGGTACGAATCGTCGGGGCAACTTCCAACCAAATCAATGCTTCTCGATGCTCAATGTACCCAAGCATCGGACCCGAAATCAATTGCGCAGAAGCTAAATAATTGATTAGCAACAGATTAAATAAGAGTATTTTTTTCATTGTAAATATTTTGTCCAAATTAATAATAATTATATCGCCAGCTTAACGCTTCTTTGGAAACAAAATTCGGAATTTTTACATTTTTGGGTAGCTGTTGGTAACTAACACTTCGCTGTATCGCATCCGAATATTCAACCATTCCATTCGGTTGAAAACGAATATGTTTACTATCGAACAACACATGAATATCAGAACGCATACATAAACCATTGGCAAATGAATCACTACCTTTGTGTTCCACAGGAATAATGTGGCACGCTTCCAAAACAATATTCATACGTTCTCCTGTTAAGATGCAAGTATTATCAAATTTTGTAAGAACTTGCTTACGAAATTGAGCTTGTTGCGGTCGTGACAACACTTTTGTTAATACTTTTTGTCTTTCCGTATTCAAAATAATTTGGTTTTCTCTAATATCTTGGATGACTTTATCAATCGTCAAGATTTCATTAGGCAAATCCATAATTTCTTGAATCTCCGAAAAGGAATCAAGCAACATAAAAAATTGGTCATTTAGATTATTAGAACCTTTGATAAGTTTTAAAAATCCATAATGAGCCAAAAAAAGTAAAAACGCTCTCACCATCCGTTTATCATTTGCATCTGGCGCACAATCAGGCAAAAGGGCAAGGTTCAAACTACCATTTCTAAAATCGCTAATAGCCGTTATATAATCATCTATCAAAACCTTATTCCCCGCAAGTGGAATTACTATTTTTTGTAATTCAAAAGTTGAAAGAAAGGCTTGTTTTTCACCAAAATTTTCATATAACAATTTAATAATTGTTAAAATCAATTCTAAAGGTTTGATTTCAAGCCCTATCTTTTGCCAATCTGAAACGGAAATATCCGTTTCAATTGCCAGATTCGGCAATTGAAACGTTTTGATGACGGAAATCGCAAATTCATTTTGCGTCACTTTACCTTCCGCAACCTTGATTCCAAGTGGAGTAAGTTCAATATTTCGGCTATTCCCGTCTAAAAGCCCAACACATTTCCAATATCGGTCTGAATTTCGGAACAAATTGCGTTCTCCTGTGCGAGCTAAGGTGACTTTTTCGCCCGTCAACTCATTTGTCTCCGCCTCTATTTTTTCGAGGTCTGCATGAATATCATTCGTACTTTTGGGTTTTCCTTGATGCTTGTACAGCGCACGAAGGACTCCCAGCAACCGTACAGGGTGATTGAGTCCTTCGCTTGGCGTTACTTCTGCCCAACGCCATTTGTAATTTTGGAAAGGTTTAGCGATTATTTTCATGATATTGAAGTGGAAAAAGTGTAGCAACCGCATACGCCAAAGTCGGCGGAACTGCATTTGCCACTTGTCTGTAAATTGAAGTTTTGCTTCCGTAAAATTCAAAATCAATCGGAAATGATTGTATCAAGGCGGCTTCACGCGGCGTTAACCTTCTGTGATTATTAGGATGATGATGTACCACAACGCCTCCCTTTTCATCACCTCTTGCCGTAATCGTTGGACAAGGCAAATCTGGATTAATCACTCGATGCCCCAAATACCCATTAAACCGCAATTTATACTGTGACGCTTGATGATTTTTTAACGTATGAACTGCCTCTGGCTCTGGAATATCTTTAAGTGTGGTGCCAATGCTAATCCCTTGTTGTTTTTCAGCAGCGATTGGCATCCCGTTTAATTTTTGGTGTGTTGGTATTGGCGGAAAAGCGATTTTTAAAGAAACATCTTTTCGAGTACCAAATATCAAAACCCTTTCTCTTGTTTGCGGCACACCATAATTTGCCGCATTGAGCAACGCATATTGCACATTATAGCCAATTTCAGCAAAATCTTTTAAAATCATCTGAAAAACGTGCCCATGCCCCAAACTTAGGATGCCTTTAACGTTTTCAGCAATAAAAAAAGGAGGTTGTTTGTCTTTCAAAATCCTAACAAATTCAAGATATAATAAATTTCTTTCATCTTGTTCGTTGCGTTTTTGATTGGCATGAGAAAACCCTTGACACGGAAAACCACCTATAATAAGGTCAGATGAAGGAATGTCAGCAGTCGAAATCGCTCGAATATCTTGGCAAACAATATGTTTACCCAAATTTAATTGGTACGTTTCTGCAGCATCGCGCCAAATATCATTTGCCCACACGATTTGATGTCCTGCTTGCACAAAACCTAAATCAAAACCGCCAATGCCTGCAAATAAAGATACTATTTTCATAAAGTTAACACCATTTGTTGTGATTTTAAAGTTTGATTAGAGGCAACTTGCTCTAAATCGGCAAATGCTGTTCCGATTTGTTGTGCAAAAAGAACCGCCACCGCGTTCCCAATTTGCCGATACATATTGCCCATTGACCCCAAAAATTCAAAATCCATTGGAAATGTTTGAATCATAGCACTTTCTCGAACAGACATTCGACGATGATTATTGGGGTGATGTGTTGCCACATTTCCACCTGTATCTTTTGCCAAAATCGTTGTAGAAGGCTTGTTAGGGTCTATTTTTCGGTGTCCTGTAAAATTTCTGTCGGTCACTTTGTATTTAGAATAAATATGATTTTTTAAATCATGTTTGGAATCAGGTTCAGGGATATTGGCTAAGGCTTCCCCAATCGTGACCCATTTTTGATATAAAAAATGAGCTTTTTGCGCATGTGTAGGCACGGGAAAAGGGAATTTTCCATTAAAAATATCATTCCGAATCCCAATAATAATCACTCTTTTGCGATGTTGCGGCACTCCAAAATCGGCAGCATCTAATACTTTATAATCCACTTTGTAACCAATATCTTGAAAATCTTTGACTATCATTTTTATAACCTCGCCATTGCCAAGACTCAAAAGCCCTCTAACATTTTCTGCAACAAAATATTTAGGTTGTTTATCCTTCACAACACGCACAAATTCCAAATATAATTTGTTTCTCCCATCTTCAACATTTCGATTTCGATTCGCTTGCGAAAAACCTTGACACGGAAAACCCCCAATTACAATATCGCAATTGGGTATTTGACTTGTCGAAATATCTTTTATATCGCCAAGTATAAAATGTTGACCTATATTGTGTTGATAAGTGGCAGCACAATGTTTATCAATGTCATTTGCCCATATCACTTGATGACCCGCTTGAATAAAGCCCAAGTCAAATCCTCCTGCACCCGAAAAAAGAGATACTACTTTCATTATTTGATGATTAAATGCGCAAAGTTAATTAAAATGAACTGATTTTAAGTCAAAAAGTATTTAATTGCATTGATTTTAAAATATTTTGTTTTTTAATTATAAGTATTTTTCAAATTTAAAAGGTTACTGATGCTGACTGCGAGGCAAAGGTATTTTGTTTTGACACATTTTGCAATAAAAATTTTCGCTCGAAAATCAATTAAGTTTATAACTTTGCTTTTCAATTCAATACAGTATTGTTTTTGAAATTCTAAATCTACTTATTCAAAAAAAACGAGATAGCCAATTGCACAACTTGCTTAGATTCAAATAATTATGTTGGATGAACGTCTAAATTCGCTGAACGACCAAGAATTAATTAGTCATTATCGCTCGACACAGGATGTACGGTCGGTTGGCGCGTTGTTCCAACGATATAAACATTTGGTTTATAGCGTATGTGTTAAATATTTCAAAAATTCGACCGATGCAGAAGACGCAGTTATGGAAATTTTTGAAAAATTGCATCTTGATTTAAAGAAGTCAGAACCTGTTCAATTCAAATCTTGGCTTTATATGGTGGCGCGCAATCATTGTTTGATGCAATTGCGCAAAGCGGGACTGTCTGTGGAATATCCCGAAACGCTCCCAAATCAACAAATGGTGTCATCCGATGATGCCGAAGATAAAGCGATTCAAGAATTATTGTTTCAAAAATTGGAAAAAGGTTTGACAGGTTTGCGCCCTGAACAAAAAATTTGTTTGGAGTTATTTTATTTGAAAGCGTTGTCTTATAAACAAATTGTGTTGCAAACAGGATTTGGATTGCCCGAAGTGAAGACGCATCTTCAAAATGGGAAGTTAAATTTAAAAAAATTGTTGTCGAGAGATAGATTTTAAGATGAAGCCTACGTTTCGGAAATTTTTAAAGTTCCTGAAACGTAAACTATTAATATTCAATGATTTAAATATTAAAAAATGAATAACATCGTACCCGCCGATGAGGATTGTCTTTCACAAGACCAACTTTCGCGCTACGTCCAAGATGAATGTCGCTTGGAGGAAATGCGATGGATTGACCGCCATTTAATCAACTGCCCGATGTGTTCGGACGCGGTAGAGGGCGCAATGTTGTCAGATATGACTGATTTCCAATCAGTTATGTCGCGGGTGGAGGCAAAAATTGACACAAAGGTAAATACAAATTGGGCAACCAAAGTAGAAACGCCACCGCTTTCTGTTGTTACGCCAAAACGATTTTTAATCGGGCAACGTCCGTTGAAATGGGCGGCGGCAGCAGGTTTGATGGGCGTTATGACAATGGGCATTTGGCAATATTCGGCACAAAATGTTTTAGATTCGGCTCCAAAAATGGAGGCTGTCGCTGCCGTTCCTGCGCCTGCCGCACCTATTACGAGTGAAATCGCTGTTGCCCCTGCTGCCGCCGCGATGCCTCAAACAGATGCCGCGTCAAGTCATTCCAAAAATGCCCCTTCATCGAAAGCGGCTACAACAAATCCAACTGTTTATGCCGAAGCATCGTCAAATCTGAATAAACCGATGCCAATACAGACTCCAAATGGTGGAATTCTTAAAGAAGATGGTGTTCAAAATGGAGAGATTGCAGATGCTTTGCCAAATAAAAACAAAAAAGAAGTTTCAATTGCAGATAATTATTCTAAACAACCTGCTTCTGACCCAACAAATGATGTCAAGTTAAGTGAGACAAGAGCTGAAGCAGAACGGACTAAAGATGCAGCAACCGTTGCGAGAAAACCCGCCCCCGCGCCTGCTGCCCCTATTGCCGTAACAGCGAGTGCGCCAAGTGTTTATGAAAATGGGAGTTACGGCGGCGCGGCAAATCAAGCGGCACAGAAGACAGCTCCTGCAAAAAAAACAAAAAGTAGTCATTTGACACCTGCTTTATATGAAAATGCGTATAATGCGTATCACCAAAAAAGTTATACGGCTGCCATAGCAGGTTTTAATCAAGTGTTGGCACAACAACCTTTGGATAAAAATGAAATATATGAAAATACTTTATGGTATCTTGCAGATACTTATTTGCAGACAGGCGATAAAGTGAAAGCAAAAGCATTGTTAGAGCGCATTGTTACCGAAAAATTGCAAAATCAACGAAAAGCATCTCAAAAATTGAAAGATTTGAATTAATTTTTAATGCGTTAAAAAACGGAATTCAAAACAAAAGCAATAAATTTACATATAAACAAATATATATTTTGTTTTATGCAAATTTATTGCTTTTTATTTTGTCAAAACCTAAAAATCTTACTTATCTTTGTCCCGATTTCTAAAACAGTGCTCCTCAAAAAACGTATCAAACAAACCTTAATTATCAATACATTACAACAATACCAAATATGATTGCTCTATTTCACATCACCTATGGAACCAAAACAGGTGAACAAATCGCTATTCAATTCAGAAAAAAAGCGGTTGAATCAACTATTATTTGCCAAAGTTACGACGCGACGCATTGGCAAGGCGTACTCGAAGTCGAACCGAATGACGTGATTGAATACAAATATGTGGTTCAATCGTTCAAGGGCATGTTAACGGAACATGGCGTTTTTCGACAATTGACGATTCCAAAAGGTCAGAATCAAGTTTTTTATCAAGACGAATGGCGTGCAGAGTACGAACCCGAACGGATTTTTTTTTCTGCTGCGTTTAAAGATGTTATTTTTAAAAGAAATGATACACCACAAGTTATTTTAAGTCAAAGAATTACAAATAGCAATAAATTTATATTTCAATTATACGCTGCATTCATTCCAAAAGATTGCGTTTTCGGTGTAATCGGTAATACAGCCGCTTTGGGCAATTGGAAAAACCCATTGTTGCTTTCTTCCGCGCCATTTCCATTGTGGCAAGTGGAAGTAGAATTGGATGCGATTTCCATTGACATAGAATATAAATTTGTTATCTATAATCCAAATTTGAAAACGATTGTCTCTTGGGAAAAGGGCGAAAATCGGCATTGCAAGTTCACTTTTCCATCGTTTATGGGCAATACGCTCGTCAAAACCGATGAAAGTTTTAAATATGGCAACCATTTGTGGCGCGGGGCGGGTGTTGCGATACCTGTGTTTTCGTTGCGGAGTGAGACAGGTTTGGGCATCGGTGAATTCACGGATATTCAAAAATTGGTGGATTGGGCAGTCCAAATTGGGATGAAACTCGTTCAAATCTTGCCCGTCAATGATACAATTGCTACTCAAACTTGGACAGATAGTTATCCGTATGCGGCGATTTCGGTGTTTGCGCTGCACCCGTTGTACGTTAATATTCAAAAAATCGCGCTTTTGAAGGATGTAAAAGCACAAATTCGGTTGGAAAAAGCCATTCAAGAACTCAATTTATTGGATGTTGTGGATTTTGAGGCGGTGTTGAAAATCAAATTTGAGTTTTTTAAACGCTTGTTTGAACAAGAAAAAGCAAATTTTTTCCAAAATATTGAAGTATTGCGCTTCGTCAACGCGAATGCAGATTGGTTGAAACCCTATTCAGCATTTTGTCATTTGCGCGACATTCATAATACAACAAATTTTTATGAGTGGAAACAATATTCGACTTTTTCGCCGCAAGTGGTAGAAGATTTATGTACGCCCGATTATGCCGAATATGATAAAGTTGCGTTATATTATTTCATACAATTCCATGCACATCAACAACTTACAAATACGGTAAATTATGCACGTTCACAAGGCGTTGTGTTGAAAGGTGATTTGCCGATTGGCATTTATCGGTATAGTTGCGATGCTTGGGTTGCGCCGCACCTTTATAATATGGATGGTCAAGCAGGTGCGCCGCCTGATGCGTATGCGGTCGCGGGACAAAATTGGGGCTTCCCGACGTACAATTGGGAGGTGATGGCAGCAGATAATTTTGCATGGTGGCGACAACGCATGACAAAATTAAGTGAATATTTTGACGCATTGCGCATTGACCACATTTTAGGTTTTTTTAGAATATGGCAAATTCCAACGAATCAAGTCGAAGGTACTTTGGGATTATTCAATCCGCGATTGCCCTATTCGCGTCAAGAGTTGGCACAAGAAGGTTTGCATGGGAATCTCGACAGATATACAAAACCGTATATTCGTGGACATTTTTTAACTAAAATATTTGGGCAAGATGCGGATTATGTGCGTGAAACCTTTTTAGATGAAATCGTTTATAACGAATTTAAATTAAAATCATTTGTTGATAATCAATTGAAAATCAAGCAGTTATTTTTGAATGATTTGCAATATGCGTCTAAAAAACAGCTTGCAAAAGGTTTGATGTCATTGGCGGGCGAAGTGTTGTTATTGGAAGAGCAGTTGAATCAAACGACTGTTTTCAACCCGCGTATCACCGTTCATAGCACGTATTCGTATAAAGAATTGGATGCGTTTGGAAAATATATTATCAATCATTTATATGAAGATTATTATTTCCAACGACATGATGCGTTTTGGAAACAACAAGCATTATGGAAATTACCTGCGCTCGTCAAAGCTACAAATATGTTAATATGTGGTGAAGATTTGGGCATGATTCCAAAATCGGTTCCGAGCGTGATGACCGATTTAAATATTATTGCATTGGAAATTCAACGGATGCCAAAAGGTAAAACCGATTTTGGCGAAACCGAAACGTATCCTTATATGTCGGTGTGCAGTCCGTCGTGCCATGATATGTCCACAATTCGCGGTTGGTGGGAAAGTGATGCGGCTCTGGCGCAACAATTTTATGAAAAAAGTTTGAAAAAACACGAAAATGCACCTAAAAATTGCCCTATAGACATCGTTGAAGCCATTAATCAACAACATTTTGATGCGCCAAGCATTTGGGCGGTATTTCCAATTCAAGATTTGGTGGGCATGGATAATCGTTTGCGGCGTAAAAATGCTGCCGATGAACAAATTAATGAACCGAGTAATCCGCAACATTATTGGAGATTCCGTTTTCATTTGCCCTTAGAACAATTGTTAAAAGAGCGTCATTTGAATCGAAAAATTCAACAAATGGTGGTGAATTCTGGGCGTGGGGAGTTAATTAGTCAACAAGTTGAAGTGTTAACTGTCTAAGTATATTACTAAGTTGTTAAAAATTTAATGTGTAAATAATTCATTATCAATCTATTTTTCCCGCAGATTTTCGCAAAAAAGACTCCAAAAGAAAATGAGCGAGAATCTGCGGAAAAAAATAGATTAATAATGAATCGTTTACGCATTCAATCTTTAACAACTCAGTAGTGTAATAAAAAACGGCATCCGTTTCCAAAACGAATGCCGTTGCTGTTCTAAATCAACTTTTTATAAATCAATAAAATTATTCATTCGTACTCGATTCTTCCGCTTTATCGGGTGTATGCCGAGTGGTATTATTGCGGCGCGCTTCTTGCGCCATTTTGTGTTGTCGCCACGCCTCGTCATCCGCTTCATACGCTTTGATGATTTCTTTCACCAACCGATGCCGCACCACATCCTCCGCAGACAAAAAAACTTGTGCAATCCCATCCACATTTTTCAAAATATCCAACGACTGCACCAAACCCGACTGAATATTGCGCGGCAAATCAATTTGCGATAAATCGCCCGTCACCACACATTTCGCCGTCGGACCTAAGCGCGTTAGGAACATTTTCATCTGTTGCGGGGTCGCATTTTGGGCTTCGTCGAGGATGACAAACGCATCATTGAGCGTCCGCCCGCGCATGAACGCTAACGGCGCAACTTCAATCGTGCGACTCGTCATCATTTGCGCCAGTTTGTCGGCAGGAAACATATCATCAAGCGCGTCGTATAACGGGCGCAAGTACGGGTCAATTTTCTCCTTCAAGTCCCCAGGCAAAAAACCTAAATTTTCACCCGCTTCTACCGCAGGGCGTGTCAAAATAATTCTTTTGACAATTTTGTGCTTCAATGCCCGAACCGCCATCGCCACTGCCGTATAAGTTTTGCCCGTGCCCGCAGGGCCGAGCGCGAAAACGATGTCATGTTGATCAATCGCCTCGACGAGTTTGCGCTGATTGCGTGTTTTCGCCTTAATCGGCGCACCGTCGCGTCCGTGAACAATCGTTGCATTACTTTCACCCGCAGGCAAACGCACTTCATAAGGATTTTCGCCTTTCAACATATCAGTAACGGTTTGAGAGGACAATTCCTTATGGTCTTTGAGCATGCGCACCATCATTTCCATTTTGGATTTGGCGGTCTGCGCGTCACTCTTGGCACCCGCAATTTTAAGGTTATTGCCCCGTGAAGTGATTGTCAAATCAGGGAACGCCTTGCGCACAAGGTTCAATTTGGAGTTATTCTCACCGTAAAGTGCTAACAAATCAACTCCATCAATGGTCAAAGAGATTTCTGTCAAACTTTTTTGAATTTTTTTGGTTGAACTTTTGATGTTTAATAGTGAACGAATAAGTTTGGGCAATTGGATTTTTGCAGGTGGAACGCGTCCAACAACTCCGAAATCCGAAATCCCCAATCCGAAATTTAAAAAACAATCATGGCAATGTCCTCCTTTATGTATTTCTATTGTTAAATGTGATGAAAACCAAAATTTTTTTAAAAAAAAGCACCTTTAAATGTAATGAAGTCTTATTTTTGTGTAAAATAAAGAAAAAGTTAGGAGAAAAGCAAATTTTTTCAGACAAATTTTTAAAAAAAATATAAAATATATCGAACTTGTGAATGGAATCTGTAAAGAGTAAAGCGTTTAGAATCAATTTTTTAAGCGATGTTCCAGCACCGATTGTTTCATCTCAACGCCCAAATAATTTTTGATGAATATTGTAACGATGACGACCGATTTTGGTGACAAGGACTATTATGTGCCGAGCATCAAAGGGGCGATGCTAACTCGTCACCGCCATTTGAATTTAGTGGATATTACGCATCAGATTAAGAAACACGATATTGTGGAAGCGGCGTTTACGCTCAAAAATTGTTGGCATTACTTCCCCGACGGGACGATTCATGTCATCAGCGTCAACAATATGGGCGGCGAACGCAATCGTTTTTTAGTGACCCATTATAAAAATCATTATTTCATCGTCCCTGATAATGGTTTATTATCGTTGATATTCCCGACGTTGCCGCAAGTTGCGTATGAATTGCCGTTTTCGGGGTTGAACATTGAGGCGATTCGAGATGTATTGGCGCATGCGGTGGGTCACATTGCCAAAGGCAATCCTATTGAAACCGTCGGCAAACCTGCGGGTGAAATTTTACAAAGGCTTATGTTTCAACCAGTTACGTCGCAAACGCAGATTCGCGGAAGTGTAATACATATTGATGATTTTGGTAATGTGATTTTGAATATTACGCGCACATTGTTTGAGCGCGTGGGCAAAAATCGGACGTTTAAACTCTTTTTCAAACGACATGACCCGATTCGCAAATTGTCGAGACATTATAATGAAGTCTCCATGGGTGATACACTTTGTTTGTTTAATACCGATTATTTGGAAATTGCGATTCACACGGGGCGCGCAAGTGAAATGTTGGGTTTGAAAGTGGATGATACGGTGCAGATTGAGTTTGCAGCATAAATAAAATAGCTTCGTTTCAGAAACGTTGAAAGTTTATAAAACGAAGCTATTTACTTTAATCAATTATTGCTCGAAAACGAAGGTGTTCTACCATATTTTCTTCTAATAATCGTTCTTTGATATAAGTAATAATTGGTTTCACGACGCGACATTCCAATTGCCCCGATTCATTAAAATACATTTGTTCTATCGTAGATTCTGCCATTTCGTAGCCAATGCACGCGCCCCAATACGGGCATTGATGACAAGTGGCTGCCATTTTGAATTGAGCCCGTTCCACAGCTTGGTTGTAGCCTACCGATGTGAGCAAGGTTTCAAAAGGTTGTTCAAAAAGATTTCCATAAGAAGCCTTTTTATCATAAACTTCATCCGTGCAATACGTCTCGCCGTCGGTGTTGACAATGAATAACGTATCCGAAGTCCGACGCTCATAAACCACTTTTTGACAGGTTTCTTGTTGAAGGACGCGCATTGCCGTTGTGATGTAACCACTTAACGGAGCCACTTCTGTCGCGTGTTCCGAAGCCAACCACGTTTCAAAAATCCGTTGATACGCATTTACAATCTCAAGGCTTTCTAAGCCATTATCCACTTGCTGCCCCTCGAAACCCGTCCGATAAATCGGCAAAAAACGACAAGGTGTTTGAATTTCATCGAAAAACGTATAAATTTTTTCCACATATTCAAATGTTTGGCGCGATAAAACCGTAATACAACCGTGTTGAATCCCATGATCGGCGAGGCGTTGCATATTGTGCAAGATTTTAGCTTCCACACATTTACCTGCCCGATTGACCCGATCGCCCCCAAATAAATCTATCGAAACGCCAATGCTGTCAAATAAACCATTTTTCAAGGCATATATATAGGTGTCATCCAACAAAGTCAGATTGGTTTGGACTTTATTGAGGATTTCGATATTCAAGGGCTCAAAAATTTGTTGTTGAAGCGCGTAAATCGCTTGATATTCCGATGGTTTAATCACGAATGGCTCTCCGCCGTGCCAAATAAAATCTAAAATCGTTAAATTAGGATTTTTTTGATAATGTTCAGCGATGTGTAGAAACATTTGTTCCAATTGAGACAGCGACATTCGAGTCGGATCCGCCAAATACGGGTACTCGTAGCAGTAACGACAACGCAAATTACAAAATTTGGTAATTTTTACCACAAATTGTAGATAACTCGGTACATAAACAGGATGCATCATTTGGGAATTTTAAGGAACAGAATGGGAAAGGAATGAATCCTAATGAATTAGTATCCATTCCTTCACGAATTTTTTTAAGCAATTGAGTCCAACAATCATAGTTAAAAATATTATAAAACATTGATAATCAATGTTTTAAATAAATCAACTTCTTTATTGTTTTTTTAGTTTGGTAGCAGCCTTCTGAATATCCGTTGCAGGACGCTGTACTTTATCCAAATTGCTCGCATGCTTGTGATGCTCTACCCACGTCGGCCCATTTTCTTTGACATACGCACCTGCATTTGGGTCTTTAATGATTTTTTGCTCTACTTGCACTTTGGCAGCTGCAGCAGGTTTCGCTTTTGCGGGTGCTACGATTTTAGTAACTGCTTGTTGCGCGGGTTGCTGCGCCTGAACTTCCTGCGCGGCAGCTAATGAAAGCGCGATGGCAGGAATGATAATTGTTAATTTTTGCATAGTTTAAAAATTTTGTAGTACAAACGCTTTACAAAGGTGCTTTATTTTGATGTAAGCAGTTCAATTGAAATAATTTTTGTAGCAGGTCGCACGGTTGATTATCAATTATTTACATTTTGATAGATGATTTCAATCTAACCAAAAGTGAAAGGAATCAAAAGCATTGCGCCCTTGATTCCTTTCCGAACCTTCAAAAATTTATTCAATATATTTAGAAAAAAATACTAATACGACCACAAATCATGTTCGTAATTAAAAATGTCTTGTTTAATCTTCTCGCCTTCCAATAAAATATCAATCCCACTCAAATACTGTTGTAAACGACGGTCATACACATTCGATTCTTTAAAAATGTAACTCGAAAAACGGCGTTGTTCAAACAAATCTTCCCAAGAAATCGGACTCGCATCATTGTTATCCGCAAAAACGCGATGTTTGGCAAAATGGGCTCTGCAATCGGGGTAATAAATCCAGAACAATGGTTGTTCATACAAAAAATTGCCCATTTCATCGGTTTGGTCTTTCAACGGCGCGATACCCAAAATCCGAACTTTCAAAACAGAGGATTCTTTGTCAAAAAACCAAACTTCCTTCAAGCGGAAGCGTTTTACAGACTCTGGATCCATCTTGTTTTCGACAATTCTAAATTTTTGCTCATACGTAATGGGGTCAAAATACGGAATGGTATCAATGCTGCTCCCCAATGCCATCACTTCTCTTGCCGACAATTTGTGGTGAAATTTGTCGTCCTCAATACTGTACGCGCGCAAAGTCGAATCTTTCACGCCATTCATGACGATGGAAATAAACGGTTCTTCGGGGTAACTGAATGGCAAATTCATTTTTTCGCGCACATCCAACACCCGCCAAACCCGTTTTTCCCACATCACATCGGCTTCCCGAATGGTTTCGTAAGGCAAAATTTGTTTTTCGAAGATGGTGTTTTTCTGCACGATGCCATCTAAAGGCGCGTCCGCATCTGGTTTATCCACGGTTGCCTTTTTCAAACCTTCAATTTTCGCACCTGCGGGCATTTTCGCTGCTCCGCCGCCACCAGTTGGTGTAGGTGTGGGTGCGGGTGTGGTTGCTTGGCGCGTTGTGGTTGCGGGTGCTGCACCAGGTGTCGAGGTGGTATTGGGTGGGGGCATTTTCGAGTAGTCTGGAAAATCGTCCCCTTGTGCTGCTGCCGTTGCCGACCACGCAACCAATACACTAAATCCAACTAATTTTAAAGCAAACTTCATGAAGTCTGTTGATATTTAAATAGGTGAAGACAAAGATTTTAAGCCTTCAAAACGCCAATATTTGTTTTTTAGTGCTACATTTTTGAATTTTTCAACCGATTTAAACCTGTTTTCGCTTTTAAATGCAATCCATCCCCAAATTCGGGTGGATTTATATCTAAACAAATTTGATAATATTTGCGCGCTTCCGCCAATTGCGCCCCTTCCTCGTAGATAATTCCCATTTGCAATGCCGAACTACACGCATAATAAAAGGGTTTATCGCGCCCATCTTGGATCGTTTTGAAAAACGCATCTACCGCTTCTTGCCGCCTGCCCGTCATTTGATACACGCGTCCGAGCCGATATAGATATTCTAATTTTAAGGCGTTGGTTGAAAAATCCGTCACTTTTTTGGAATTAAACGCTGTAAGTGCTTTGGTATAATAGCCACCATCGAAAAAAAGCCGCCCACGTAAGATAGTTGGGTCAGGCATGATGCCAGATTTTGCTTCTCGATTGGCTTGTTTATCGCCGTCCACTAAGGTGCTCCCAGCTGTTTTGCATTGAAGCATATATTTTTTATAACTATCTAAATCATTGTTTAACAAGGAGTTCCATGCTAATTTTTGATATGCTTCTTTGACATAATTGCTTCCTTTGAAATGCTCCACATATTTTTGAAAGTGCACATGGGCATCTGCATCGCCTCGAAAAAGTTTTGCTAAACCCAAATTATATTCCAAAAACCAACAGGGATGATATTGATTGCCCGTCGGTCGGTTTTCCAAAACTTCAATCGCTTTATCATTATGCCCCGTTTTCATGGCGATAGACGCGATGGCTAAACAGGCTAATGGATTTTCACGCACTTTTAAACGACCATTATTGATAGTTTTCCAAACAAAATTGGGTTGACCATTCAAATATAACATCGTAGTTGCGTACATAATGAAGGCTTCTTGTTCAAAGGCATAATCACTTTTTTGCGCATATTGTATGACTTCCTCCAATTCTGCTTGCCCTTGTGCGGCGGTTCCTTTCAAACCACTAACAAATTTGACGACTCCTTTATAACTGTCTGGAATATTGCCTGCAATCGAATGAAGCACGCCGAGAGCCTGTTTATTAGGCATGAAGGATGGAAATAAACGTTGATTTTCTTCCAAATCCGAAAAAGCAGCACTCACTTCGCGCATCGCTGTCAAATATTCATTGAATTTTAAGCGAGACATTGCCCACATTAAGCGAACTTGCGCTTGCGTGTATAAGCAATAAGGTGATTTTGGGTCTCCTTTTTTTAATAAGCCCAATCTTTTATCCTTATTGGACTCTAATCGGCGCAATTCAGGTTCACTTTCATCTAAAAAAATTTTCAAACAATCTATGTAATTTTCGACGAAATGAGCCATCAAATTATTAGGTTCGGTTGCTTTGAGGTCGGCAACAGATGCCGCCGCTTCGTCAAATCGCAAACTCAATGCTTGATTATAAGCAACACGCGTTTTAGCAGACATTTCAAATTTGCCTACTGCTGCCGCTTTGAACGCGGTCGAAATCACCAAAATAGTGATACCTATTTTTTTTAAACGCATAATTTAAATGAATGATAAATGATGAATGATGAATGATGAATTCCAACATTTATCATTCATCATGGAGAAATTAGCGATGTCTTTCACGCAAAACGGACATTACTTCTTCCAATTGCACATCTTTCGCTGCCAACAAAACTAAATAATGAAACATTAAATCCGCCGCTTCTCCTAAAAACAAGTTTTTATTATCATCTTTTGCCTCAATCACCAATTCAATCGCCTCTTCGCCCACTTTTTGAGCCACTTTATTGATGCCTTTTTGAAACAAACTGTTGGTATAAGATTTAGAAATGGTCGGGTCTTCTGCTTTTCGGGCATGAATAATTTGTTCGAGATAGTGCAAAAAGTTGTTTTTAGATGCCATTGGCTCGGTTTTAAAACAATTTTTCGCGCCCGTGTGACATACCGCCCCCGCAGGTCGCGCCTGTATCAACAACGTATCATTATCACAATCCTTCCGAACCGAAACAAGATGCAAAAAATGGTTTGAAGTTTCACCTTTTGTCCAGAGGCGATTTTTGGTTCGACTGAAAAAAGTTACTTTTCCTGTTTGAAGCGACTGCGTTAAGGCGGCTTCATTCATATAACCGAGCATCAGAACCGATTGATTATCAACATCTTGTATAATCGCAGGCATCAATCCGCCGACTTTTTTAAAATCCAATTCAGTTGGATTGAAATCAATTTGAATCATCATTACAATCGAATTGGAATTTTTTTGTTATGTAAAAAACGTTTTAAATCAGCGATTTCTATTTCTTTGAAGTGGAAAATACTTGCCGCTAATGCCGCATCTGCTTTTCCAATCGTATATGCGTCATAGAAATCTTGCATTGTCCCCGCGCCGCCTGACGCAATCACAGGAATCGAAATAGCATCAGAAATTTGGCTTAAAGCCATATTTGCAAAACCTTGTTTCGTGCCATCATGCGCCATAGAGGTAAATAAAATCTCACCCGCGCCGCGTTTCGCGCCTTCAATTGCCCAATCCAATAATCGAATTGGCGTTTTGACGCGCCCACCGTTGAGGTAAACGAACCAATCATTATCCATTGGTTTAGCATCAATCGCCAACACAATACATTGGTTTCCAAAGGCTTGTGCAATTTCATTAATCAATTCAGGGCGTTTAACAGCTGCCGAATTCACTGAAACTTTATCCGCACCGTTGTCTAACAATACAAATACGTCTTCCACAGAACTGATGCCGCCACCCACTGTAAACGGAATGTTTAAATTGCGAGCGATGCGGCGCACTAAGGCGGCTAACGTTTTACGGCGTTCATTCGTAGCGGTGATGTCCAAAAAAACCAATTCATCCGCGCCCTCATCGGAATAACGTTTGCCGAGTTCGACAGGATCACCTGCGTCGCGCAAGTTTTCAAATTGCGTTCCTTTGACAGTGCGCCCGTCTTTAATATCAAGGCAAGGAATAATGCGTTTAGTTAGCATATTGATTATCAATAAGTTATGTGATTTTTTTGAATTAAGACTAATTCAAAAAATCATAAAGTTCTTTTAACGAAATCCGATTTTCATAAATCGCTTTGCCAACAATGGCACCAAAACAACCAATTTGTTTTAATTGTTTCAAATCTTCCAATGAACTGACTCCGCCACTTGCAATCAATTTCAAATCAGGGAATTGGGTCAAAACCTTTTGATACAAACCTGTTGCCGCGCCTTTCAATAAACCATCTTTTGAAATATCGGTACAAATGGCATATTTAATACCTTGATTTACAAAGTCTTGTAAAAAATCGCTTAAACCAATCTTCGATTGTTCTTGCCAGCCGTGCACCGCAATTTTTTCATTTTGCACGTCCGCGCCTAAAATAATGGTTTCACTCGAATAGGTTTTTATCCAATGTAAAAACAAATCTCGATTTTTCACGGCAATCGTGCCACCTGTAATTTGTTTCGCGCCCGCATTAAAAGCAATTTGAATATCTTGATTGGATTTCAAGCCGCCGCCAAAATCTATATGCAATTTGGTATGCGTAGCGATGCGCTCCAAAACGCGATAATTGATAATATGACCCGCTTTCGCGCCGTCTAAATCTACTAAATGCAATCGCGTTAAACCTGCATCTTCAAATTGTTTTGCAACTTCTAATGGATTTTCATTATATGTAGTTTGTTGATTATAATCACCTTGTGTTAAACGAACGCATTTGCCGCCGATGATGTCTATGGCTGGAATGATGTACATAGTTGCGATTTGTGTTCTTATCATTCCGTAGAAATTAGATAAATATTTTGCCCAAAAAGGGGGCAGAGAGAAAAAATTTCTACGGAATGACAAGTTTCTTATGATTTGATTTTCAAAAATTGGTTTAATAACAATTCACCTGCTCGCCCCGATTTTTCGGGATGAAATTGCACTGCATAAAAATTATCTTTCTGCAAACCCGCCGAAAATCCATTCCCATAATCACAACTTAATGTCGTAAACGCGCCTGTTTCAACGAAATAGCTATGCACAAAATAATAATATTTTGAATCTTGATGCCAAATCTGTTCCTTAGAATCCGTTGCCGCCGCCGTATTCCAACCCACATGTGGCACTTTTAAGCCATCTCCTTTGAAAAGACGCACCTTTTGCGAAATGACACCCAAACATTTTGTGTCATTTTCTTCCGAATGTTGACACAAAAGTTGCATGCCAATACAAATCCCAAGAAATGGTTGTTTCAAATTAGGAATTACTTTATCTAAACCGCGTGTTTGCAAGTGGCGCATCGCTGAACGCGCTTCACCTTGACCAGGAAAAATAATTTTATCCGCAGTACAAATTGTTTGATAATCATCCGTCAAAACAGCTTCCGCGCCTAACCGTTCCAATGCAAAAAGCACTGAACGGACATTGCCCGCGCCGTAATCTATGATAGCAACTTTCATAATTCAATAAGTTGTTAAACGGATGCGGATTTGCGTTTCAAAATGAGTTCCGAAAGGCGATTGCCGATGTCACTTGTAGCATAATATTGCGCACTATTCAATTCTTTCGTAACAATATTTTGTTCTAATAAGGTATCAACCGCTTTACGCACCGTTTCAGCCGCCTCGTTCAAACCAAAATAATCCAACATCATCGCCGCAGAAAGGACGGTTGCCATCGGATTTGCAATATTTTTACCCGCCGCTTGCGGATACGAACCATGAATTGGTTCAAACATCGCCGTTTTCGCGCCCACACTCGCAGACGGCAACAAGCCCAATGAACCCGTAATCACACTCGCCTCATCGCTGATAATATCGCCAAACATATTTTCCGTAAGAATAATATCAAATTGGCGCGGATTCAAAATCAATTGCATCGCCGCATTATCCACAAACAAAAAGTCTAATTCAACATCAGGATACGACACAGAAAGTTTTTTAACAACGTCTCTCCATAAACGAGATGTTTCTAAAACATTGGCTTTATCCACCAAAGTCACCTTCTTCCGCCGCAACCGTGCTGCCATAAATGCTTGATTAGCAATGCGTTCCACTTCATAAGCCGAATATTCGCAAAGGTCAGAGGCATGTAGTCCGTCCGCGCTGCGGGTTTTCTTGCCGAAATAAATCCCGCCCGTCAATTCCCGATACACCACAAAATCCACCCCTTTTATATTGTCTGATTTCAAGGGCGAAATATGCAACAAAGTGTTGTACGCTTTTACAGGGCGGATATTGGAGAAAAGTCCCATCGTTTTGCGCAATTTCAATAAACCTTGTTCAGGTCTGACTTTGGCATTTGGGTCATTATCGTATTTTGGGTCGCCGATAGCTCCAAATAAAATTGCGTCACTTTTTTCACAAACAGCAATTGTTTCGTCAGGAAGCGGATTGCCCGTAGCATCTATTGCCACCGCACCGACTAACCCTTTTTTGAAAATAAAATCATAGCCAAAAGCCGTTTCGACCGCTTTTAAAACTTTAATCGCTTGGTCAACCACTTCTGGTCCGATGCCATCGCCTGCAAGGACAGCTATCCGTTTTTGAATTTTCATTATATGTTGATAATTAATGGTTTACAAATAAAAATAAAATCAATATATGGACGCTTCGGGCATTCCTTATGATTTTCGCGCCAAATTTATACTTTTATTTGATTATTTGGATTCTGTTTTTACAAAATGCCACAATATTTACACATTTTGCACGAATGCACCAACATTTGATAAATAAGAAAGGAATTAAGGATATGCATCCTTACACTACTGAGTTATTAAAGTTGTAATATGTTTTTTTCCCGCAGATTTCGCAGATTTTCGCAGAATAGAGACTCAAAAAGAAAATCCGCGAGAATCT
>JBEEMZ010000018.1:0-32582 GCA_041192405.1 Bacteroidota bacterium
TGAAACGGTCTTTTTCTATCCAAATTTAGAAACGGATGCGGAAGGCAATGTGATTATTAAGTTCAAAATGAATGAGTCTTTGACGAAGTGGAAGTTTTTAGGATTAGCGCATACGCCCGATTTGAAAGTGGGTACGACGAGTAAAGAAATTGTGACACAAAAAGATTTGATGATTTTCCCAAATCCGCCGAGATTTTTCCGCGAAAGTGACCAAATTGAGTTTACGGCGAAAGTGAGTAATTTAACAGATAAGGTTTTAACAGGTTCGGCGCAATTGCAATTATTGGACGCGGTGACGATGCAATCCGTTGATAATGAATTAGATAATAAAAATCCAATCATTCAATGGGAAGCAAAAGCGGGTCAATCAGCGCGATTAGCTTGGAATTTAAAGATTCCTGTGGGCGGTGTTCAAGCGGTGACCTATCAAGTGATTGCGAAAGCAGGCGCGTTTGGCGATGGCGAAGAAAGTTCTTTGCCCGTTTTGACAAACAGAATGTTGGTAACAGAAACGTTGCCTTTACCTGTGCGCGGCGGGGAAACCAAAACGTTTACATTGGAAAATCTGAAAAATGCGAGCGATTCCAAAACGTTGACGCATCAAAAATTTGCATTGGAATTTACACAAAATCCTGCTTGGTACGCGGTTCAAGCGTTGCCATACTTGATGGAATATCCTTATGAGTGTACCGAACAAATTTTTAGTCGTTTTTATGCAAATAGTTTGGCAACATCGGTTGCAAATGCGCATCCGAAGATAAAAACGGTATTTGAGCGTTGGAAAAATGTGGATACAGAGGCTTTGAAAAGCAATTTGAGCAAAAATCAAGAATTGAAATACGCCCTTTTGGAAGAAACGCCGTGGGTTTTAGCTGCGCAAAGTGAAGAAGTTCAAAAGAAAAACATTGGTTTATTGTTTGATTTGAACAAAATGGCGAGTGAACAAAAACGCGCTTTGGACAAAATTGCAGAACGCCAAACGTCAAATGGGGGCTTTGCATGGTTCCCTGGCGGGCGTGACAATTGGTACATCACACAATACATGGCAGAAGGTTTGGGTCATTTGGACAAATTAGGTGTTAATGTATTGAGTGGCGACCCAAAAACGGGCGATGTTGCACGAAAAGCTGTTCAATATTGTGACGCACGTATGATGGAAGAATATAATGAGATTGATAAAGAAGTCCGAAAAGGGCGCACTAAATGGGAAGATGACCATCTTTCAAATATGGCGGTTCATTATATGTATATGCGGTCGTTCTTTTTGAAAATGGGCGTGAATACGGAATTGCAAAGAGTACACAATTATTATATGTCTCAAATGGACAAATATTGGTTGAAACGCGGCATATATGAACAAGGTTTAATAAGTTTGGCGTTGCAACGATATAATTCTGGGAATAGAACATCGGCTGCAATTGTTAAATCATTGAAAGAGAAGTCTTTAAATAGTCCAGAAATGGGTATGTATTGGAAATATGAAACGGGTTACTATTGGCATCAATTGCCCATTGAAACGCACGCCTTAATGATTGAAATGTTTGATGAAGTGGCGCATGATGCAAAATTAGTGGATGATTTGAAAGTTTGGTTGTTGAAAAACAAGCAAACGACGCATTGGAAGACCACAAAAGCAACTGCGGCTGCCGTGTACGCATTGTTACGCAATGGCGATAATTGGCTTTTGGAGGATAAAGATGTTCAAATTACGGTTGGAAATGAGCCTGTTGATGTTGCCAAAATCCAAAAAGAGGCAGGAACTGGTTATTTCAAAATGGAATTTCCGAAAAAGGAGATTAGTTCGGAAATGGCAACCGTCAAAGTGACGAATCCTAACAAAGTGGTTGCATGGGGCGCGGCTTATTGGCAGTATTTTGAGCAATTGGACAAAATCAAATTTTTCAAAGAAACACCTTTGAAATTAAACAAAAAGTTGTTTAAAATGCAAAATACGGATAGAGGTATCGTTAGTACGCCGATTTTGGACAATTCGACCTTAGTTCCTGGTGATAAAATTAATGTGCGGGTTGAATTGCGGGCTGACCGTCCGATGGAGTATGTGCATTTGAAAGATATGCGAGCAAGCGGCTTTGAACCCGTGAATGTTTTATCGGGTTATCGTTGGCAAGATGGTTTGGGTTATTACGAAAGTACGCGAGATGCGGCGACGAATTTCTTTATAGATTATTTGCCAAAAGGCACGTATGTCTTTGAATATCAATTAGTTGTGAATCATAAAGGAAATTTTAGTAATGGCATTACGACGATACAATGTATGTACGCGCCAGAATTTACGAGTCATAGCGAAGGGATTCGGGTCACTGTAAAGTAAAAAATAGTATAAAATTTAGAAACAAAGCTACAAAATTTCAAAATGAGACTCAAAACAAGGTTCATTTTGTTAATTTTGTAGCTTTTCTTTTTCAGCCGCGAATTACACAAATTTGCACAAATAATTCGTTCAAATTCGTGTAATTTGTGGCTGAATTAAATATCAAAAAAATAGCAAACAAATGTTTTTAAATAAAATTATTTTAACCAATTTTAAAAATTACGAACAAGAAAATTTTACATTTTCCCCGCAAATCAATGGTATCGTTGGTTTAAATGGCGTTGGCAAAACGAATTTATTAGATGCGATTTACTATTTATGTTTGACAAAAAGTCGTTTTTTCGCCCTTGACCCCGACGTAATGTTGAAAGGGCAAGATTTTTTTCGAGTAGAAGGCGTTTTCACAAAAGAGGGCAAAACAGAAAAAATAGTGGCAAAAGTGCAGCCGCGCAAAAAAAAAGTTTTTGAAAGAGGTGATGTACCATATAAAAGTTTGTCTCAACACGTCGGACAATTCCCCGTAGTAATGATTACGCCTGATGACACCGATTTAGCAAGAGAAGGTTCTGAAACTCGTCGGCGTTTTATGGATATAACTTTATCGCAATGTAATCAAACGTATTTACATAGTTTGATGGATTATAACAAAATTTTGGAACAACGAAATGCTATTTTGCGCGGACTTGATTATATGTACACGGCGGAAGATTCAATTCCGTTATTGGACATTTACGAGGAGCAGATGGCAGAACCTGCCTTAGCAATTTATCAAACTCGGCGGATTTTTGTTCAGAGTTTTGCGACGGTTTTTGCAGATTTGTACAAGAGAATCTCTGGCGACCGCGAAAATGTAACCTGTGTTTACGAATCGCAACTGCATTTTCAAAATTTTGCTCAATTAATTCGGAGCAATCGCGCAAAAGATTTGGTTTTAAAGCGCACCGTAACAGGCATTCATAAAGATGATTTGTTATTTACGATGGATGATAAAAGTGTTAAACGGTTTGGTTCGCAGGGACAATTAAAATCTTTTGTTTTAAGTTTAAAATTGGCGCAATACGAATTGCTTAAAGCTATTAAAAATGTAGAACCCATTTTATTGTTGGACGATATTTTTGATAAATTGGATGAGAATCGGGTGCGCAATTTATTGGAATTGTTGATAGAGCGCGGCTTTGGACAAATTTTTATTACGGATACGGACGAAAAACGTTTAGAAAGTATTGTCAAAACACTAAATACCGATTTTAAAAAAATTACTATTGAAAATGGGAAAGTTTTATGAGGATAATAGAGCATTTGTCAGCAGTTGCGAATTTAAGATTACTCGTTTCAATACCCAATAATTATGGATTTAAAAAATACAATTGACAAGCAACCATTACTTTTATTTTTACTGATACCACTCATTAGTTTGGGTATGCATTGGCGCATTTTTACGACGGATTTGATAGGAAGCCACTTATGGCGGCAATCGCAAACTCAATTGAATATTCAAAATTTCTATCGCCATGATTTTAATATTATGAATCCTCGTAATAATTCATTCAGAGGAACGGTGCGCGTTTTCAAGTTAAAAAAATTATAAAATAAAAAAAAGAAGTATTGCCATATAAAACATTGCAATACTTCTTTTTTTTTAGCGTTAATTGCGAATTTAATTAAAATTTGAACTGAAATGCTCTTTATTTGTTTCAGCAATAAAACAACAATTCATGATTGACAAAATTAATATTTTTTGGTTTCGGCGCGATTTGCGGTTGCAGGATAATGCAGGTTTATACCATGCTTTAAAGGGCAAATATCCTGTTTTGCCTCTTTTTATTTTTGATACGCAGATTTTAGATAAGTTAGAAGACCGAGCAGATGCTCGCGTAGATTTTATTCATCAAACTTTGACCACATTAAAATCTGAATTAAAAGTAATTGGCAGTACATTATTGGTCAAACATGGCGATCCAAAAGCCATTTGGCAATCTTTATTGAATGATTATGTGATTGATACCGTTTATACGAATCACGATTATGAGCCTTACGCACAAGCGCGAGACCATTCTATTCAACAATTATTACAATCGTATCATATTGATTTTAAATCATTTAAAGATCATATCATTTTTGAAAAGAATGAAATCGTTAAAGATGATGGCAAACCTTATTCTATTTTTACGCCTTATTCCAAAAAGTGGAAAGCACTATTGGAAACGAAAATGAGTATTTACAAAGGTGAAAACATTTCGTTTTACCTCCTCCCCTACCCTACTGAAAAATATTTTCATCATTTTTTGAAAACAGACTCTGATGAAATGCCAACTTTGGGAAATCTTGGTTTCCAAAAAAGTAAAATATCTTTTCCTTCCAAAACGGTAACCCGTGGTTTGATTAAAAATTATGACAAAACCCGCGACTTCCCCGCGCTTGATGGTACTTCAAGATTAGGCATTCATTTTAGATTTGGGACAATTAGCATTCGGGAAAAAGCTCTTAATACGTTGAAAATCAATGAGATATATTTGAATGAATTAATTTGGCGTGACTTTTATGCGATGATTTTATATCAGTTTCCACAAGTTGTAAAAGGTGCGTTTCGCCCCGATTATGACAGAATTGAGTGGTTGAATGATGACAAAATGTTTGAAAAATGGTGCGAAGGCAAAACAGGTTATCCGTTAGTGGATGCTGGTATGCGCGAATTGAACGCAACGGGTTATATGCACAATCGGGTACGCATGGTGGTTGCGAGTTTTTTGACCAAACATTTGTTGATAGATTGGCGTTTAGGCGAATTATATTTTGCGAATAAATTATTAGATTTTGATTTGGCAAGTAATAATGGCGGTTGGCAATGGGCGGCAGGTTGCGGAACGGATGCCGCACCCTATTTTCGCATCTTCAACCCCGCAAGTCAACAAGAAAAATTTGATAAAAATGCTGTTTATATTCGCAAATGGATTCCTGAATGGGGCACAAATGCTTATCCCAAACCAATTGTTGAACACACAATGGCACGAGAACGTTGTTTGAAAACGTATAAAGCGGCGTTAGAAAAGTGATGCTCATTTTTTACAAAAAAAGAAAAAATTTCAGATAAAGAAACCGTCGTCAAAGACCGAAAAGGCAACGATCATCGGACGCGTAATTATGTGGAATTAGAACCCGTCATTACGATTATTTGGATGGCACAAGATAATTTTGGGTTAGATACCGATTATGTAGAATATAATTTGTTTCCAAAAGCATTTGGTGATTTTGTGAGAGATCCTAAATTGTGTGAACTCTCTAAAGAGGATTTAGAAGTCCGCCGAATGTCTTTAATCCAAGACCCAGAAACCGAGCGACGGAAACTATCGTTTTTGGAAGAAAATCGCTTGATTTTTGTTTTTCAAGCCAACATCGTCAAAAACAAACCGAATACGCGGTATGCGAAATGGTTTGAATTTGCCGAAAAAACGCGCAACCCAAACAATCAAGCGGCAGATTTTGACAATTTTGTTCACCATTCAATTTTTGCTCAAATGATTCATAGATTATCCGTCAGTCACACTGACAATCAAGATTTAATCAAAGAAATGGGCGAAGAAGCCTATTATGCTGCCCGAAAATTAGGCGACCAAATGCAAAAAGAGGAGGAAAAAGACTTTTTGTACTGGAGCATCTATGATAAGTTCGGGGAGGAACACCGCGAAGAGCGCAATCAGCATAAAGCGGAACTTAAAGCAGAACGCTCGAAACGATTCGCTATTCTGGAAGAAAAAGAAGCGATCCAACGATTGTTGGACAAACAAAAAAAAGAGGCAGATGAAAAAGCAGCACAAGCTGTAATGCTTCAAAATTTATTGGAAAAACAAAAGGCAGAAGCTCAAAAAGAAAAAGTAGAAGCTCAAAAATTGTTAGAAAAAGAAAAGGCAGAAGCTCAAAAATTGTTGGAAAAAGAAAAAGTGGAGCGTAGTACTGCTAAAAAATTGCTCCAACAAGAACAAAAAAAGGTTAAAAAATTGGAAAAAGAACAAAAAGTGTTCGCAGAAAAAAATCAAATTAAATTAATGAATCATTTATTTGCTATCGGGTTATCCATAGACGTGATTGCAAAATCATTAGAAGTGTCTATACAACAAGTGCAAAATTGGCAAAAATTGAAAAAATAGTACTAAATCGCTGCAATTTCCACTTTTACAAATTGGAAATTGCAGCGGTTTAGTAACGTAACTTTATAGAATGTTGGGGCAGTGCATTTTGAACATAGTTTTCAAATTGTTCAAAAATGGCATCGTTTGATAAAAAACGTTCTACCATTTGTTGAAATGCTTGAAAAGAATCCTTTTTAAAATCAAAATATTGATTTAATTGTGAATATGAAAGTTGTTGAGTCATAAATTGTATAAAATCGCTATATGTCGGCGGAAATGCGCCAAGCGTGATGTGTAGCGAACTGCTCGCAGCCGTGTGGACGCTATGCACGTATCCACGCGGCACATAAAGCAAGTCACCTGCTCGCAAAGTGACTTCTAACAATGGTTTTGCATCGTCCGCAAGTATAACCGATTGCGAATAAGGTACATCATCCGCAATTTTATCATATATTTTCCAAATTTTCTCTCCGTAAATTTGTAAGGCAAATACTTCATGATTGTCCCAATGTGGCGTAAATCCAACCGTATGCGCTGTGCTAAAATACAAATTTGTTTGAAAATAGCACTTAAATCGAGTTTGCAATGCCTCGCAAAAGGCGGCTAAATGCTTATTACAACGTTGATGTTGATTCAAAATAAGCGTCGCGCCTTGATTGAAATATTCAAATGCCAAATTTTTATCAATTAAATATTCGTAATGGCGGTCACTGCCATTGGATTTGCGAAGATTGTAATTCGATATAGGAATTTCTTTACCGTTTTGAACCAGTCGAATTTGTGGGTAACGCAAATCATCATTTTGATATAAATAATTTTCAATATCTGTAATTGTCAATAAATCAGCATAATAATTACTTTGTTGTCGCTCAATCCATAATGGTTTTTGCAACCAATACTCGTTCAAAAAAGTATCCACAGCTGTTGGCGCAATGATTTCTTCAAAGTTTAATTGCGCCATTTTAAAATAAACTTGACATTCAGTTATGAATGCCCGTAATATAGGCGCGTTGCCAATCGGCTGTAAATAATAATGAAGCCATTTTTCATAAAGTTGCTGATTTTGAGGCGCGTGAACCCGAAGGGCTTCGTAACAATAATATAAATCTCGTGTATATTGTTGATTTTCAATCATTATTGCCTCAAATGCGCCTCGTAAAACCCGCTTTGCGACCCAAGAACTTATTTTTTTAACTTCAAATTCGTGTTTACAAGCTAAAATTTGAAGTTTTGCATCACGCAAATCGCCTTCAAGATACGGTAATATCAATTGGCAATATTCGCTAATTCGGAAATTATCAAGCTTGGCAGTCAAATCCAAACCTTCTAATAAAACACTTTGTGTCTTGATTAAAAACTTAATAGACTTATTTTTACGCAATTGTGCATAAGTAAAATGTTTTATATCAAGTCGTGATACAAAAGGATATTCTTTTAAAATATTTTGTTTGAAATCAATCTGCCAATCGGTCGAAATGATTTCCGCCGTGTGGATGACCAAAATATCCAAATCAGAAACGTATTCTATCGCCAAACCCCTTGCTACTGAACCTTTTAGATAAATACTGAGCCATTTTTTTTCATAAATTTGCTGTATTTTAGATACAATTTGTTGTATAATAGGAAGATATTTTGGAGCAACTTTTTCAATACTTGCCGTATTGATTAGAAATCCGTCAGCGTCAAGCGGTTGAAAACCGCCAATCGGTCGAATGAGTGTGTCAGAAGTATGATGAGGCATTATTATAAAAGTTGATAAGTTTTAGGATTCAATAATTGGCAAAGGTAAACGTTTTAGGCACTCCTAAAAGGATAAAGAATAAATGATGAATTTGTAAAATATTGATTATCAATCTATTATTCATCATTCATCCTTTCCTTAAAAATCTTGTTCCAAATTATAAGCAATTAAATGGGTTTTAATTTCAATGCCATCTATCATTTCAACAATTTCTTTCACATGCGGATTCTTTACTTCGGATTCGACGAAAACTAAATAAATCGCGGTTGTTAAATTCAAATTGTGCACGTACCAAGCTAATTGTTTTTTGCCTTTTTTAAACTGAGTGATATTACTAAACACCTTCGCTTCAATCACAAACTCTTGATTATCAACGTTTATCAATAAATCCGTGCGCCCTAAACCTGTATGCGCTTCCAAATAACTTTTGCCTTCGACAATCATCAAAAACGCATTCAAAAACGTTTCAAAACTATAAACTAAGGTTGCCTCTTTCAATGTAACGTAACGTCCTTTGTCATTTTTCTCTCTGAAATAGCGAAATCGGCGACGTAATGCATAAATTTTATACATTTTAATCACTTTATCTATATCAAAAACGCCATCTTCGGTATAAAATTCTTCAACAATAATGGTACTTTGAATGCGTTCACCTTCGCTATTCGTATAAGGATAAAAGGCACTATGAAGTACTTTCTGATACAAAGGTACTCGAAAACCAACCGAACCGTCGGCTTCTCTCTTAATAATGCCATTGACATACAATATTTTGATGTCTTCTCGGTAAATTTGAAACAAAATTTTGACATCTTTAAAGAGCAATTGTTCTACAAATCCCCGATATTCCTCTGCTTTATTGACAATATTAGAAAGATTTTTATCAATGGATTCTAATAAAAACCAATTTTCGACTTCTAAATAATCATCATAACTTAAAACAGGCTTATCAGGATAATCACTGACCAATTTTTTGGCAAACGCATTGACTAAACCAGGTTGATTAGCCGTCATTGCTGCAATTTTTTTTTTTACTTTTAGGTCAAATAACTGTCCTGTTTCACGCTCATGCTGATTGAATAATTCAAAGGTCTCCTCATCTGTGAAATAGGGAATCGGTAAATTTTCAGCAATATTAAAAGGGCTCGCATTGCTTTTTACAATACCGACAATATTGATAACACCCACTAAAATGACGGATTTCAAACAATGTTCGTGCCGAGAATGATAAACATTCCGAACACTATGCAAAAAATCACCTAAAAAGGCTTCATTAATCCCTTCGACTTCATCAATAATTAAAATACATTTGCCTGTTTTAATATTTTCAATCTCTTGAAAGAGACCATCTAACGTATTCGATTTAAAGTGAATTTCCCATTGTTCCATTAAAGCCGTCTTTAAACGATTTAAAAAACCGTCTAAATGGGCGATTCTAAAGTTTTCAAAATTGATAAACGCAACTTTGTAGCCTTCTTTACGCAAGTCCTCTGCGAGGAAACGGAAATAGGTGCTTTTACCAGTTTGTCGCGTAGCCCAAATAGTAAAATAACGATTGGAATAGACCAATTTTTTGCCTTGTTGCACTAAATGAGTGCGCGGCAACGTATAATGTTCTTCTGTTATGTTGGGACCTGATGTATTAAATTCACGCATGATATGAGTTAGATTTTCAACAAAAGTGCATTTTTATCAACTTCTTAACAGTTCAAATTTAATTTGGTTGTTGCTTACCTTGAAAAAAAAAAAAATTTAAACGCCCAAATACGTACCAATTACTTAGCTAATCTATTAATTATCAATCATTTAAAGCCTAAAAGAAAAGCCGTCCCTCTTACAAGGACGGCTTTTTAAGATTCACCTAAAAAATGTAAAAATATTTTAATTTTTAATAGATTCATTTTCAATCATCTACTAAAAAAAAGCTCTTGCCGAAACGCCAACGGTCATCGGACGATTGCGCATATAGCGCGGACGACCTGCCAATTCTGCTGCTAATGCATTGATGTCTCCAAAATTAGCCGCAGTATTCGTCACATTATTACCGAATATTGCAAAATCATATTTTTTGTAATTCACCCCAGCTCGTACATTCAAAGTTGAGTACGCAGGCAAAACACGCCATTTTTCGACGCTTCTCGCGCCGTCTGCCGCAGTAGCCGTTGGAAACTGACTGACCCGTTCTCCAACATATTGGAAATCAGCGCGAAGGTACATCGTCGTTGAAGTAGTAATATCCCAAGCGTATTGTGCATTGAAATTACCTGTCAAACGCGGTGCGAATGGCAATTTATCTCCTTTTTTCGCCCCCAATTCTAAGGTAACATCTTCGACTTTCGATTCGCTATAACCTAAACCTAAACCCAAATCCAAACCTGCCAACAAACGCATTTTAATATCCGTTTCAAAACCAATGCTACTTGCCCGTCCGACATTACCCGTAAATACAAAACCACATGGTAAACGGTTAAATTGTTGTAAATTCGACCAATCGTTATAGTAAACAGCTGCATTGAGAATAACGCGGTCTCCAAACAAACGAGATTTTAAACCTACTTCGTAAGTCCAAATATAATCCGATTTATAAGATTTTGGGACTTCAATGTTAGCTTTTTTTAAGGAGTCTAAAGCTGCTTTGCAAAAAGCAGGTGGAATCGCATCATTCAAACCGCCTAAACGGAAACCTCTCGAAACCGATGCATATATGTTGGTGTTATTATCAGGTTCGTAATTGATAATCAAGCGCGGATTTAAACCTTGCTCATGCAATTGCAAAGTCGTATTAAACTTTACTAAATCTAAATTACCTGCTGCTGTTACGGTGTCCAAAATAAAACCATTTGCGTTATAAGTTCTATCTTTTTGAGCGTCAAAAGCACGGATTCCAAGTGTCATTTTTAATTTGTCAGTCGGCGCATAATACAATTCTCCAAAAAGGGCTGCTTCTCTTGTCCGAACATCGTTTTTAAAAGCATACAATTGGTCTTCCCCCGACGAACCGCCCCAAACATGGTCTTGCAAATTGGGTTGAATACCTGCTGTCCCATTAGAACCCGTGATAGAAGTCCCTAATTCCGCCAATTTTTCATCTGCATAATACACGCCCACAGACGCATTCCATACAGAAGCGGATTGAGTCATCAACCGCAATTCTTGTACAAATTTCTTATACTCGCCGCCGCGTTGCTGTCCTGCTGCCCAAAATAAACCAACATCGCTTAACACGGTTGAAATACCAGGAACCGTTGAAATAAATTCGGTTTGGTCTTCGACTTCATCGAATTTGCGATTGGTGTAAGATGTACTCGAAATCAATTTGCCAATCGGCAATTGCAATTGATTTACCAACGAGGCATGATACCATTTATCTGAAAAACTTTCTGGAAAACCTGCTACGCGATTTTGTTTCAAATTGCAGGCACAGGTATCTGCAAAATCGTACCCTTTGCCCGTCAAGTTTTGATAAATCACTTTTGCCTGCATTTCAAAATTTTCAGTCGGATAAATGCCTAAACCTGCATGAAAACCATATTTTATTTTAGCATCTACATCATTTACCAAATCTTGTGTTTGATGTGGTGTATTCGTGTTGATGACACGAGCAGAACGTCCGTTCCACGATTTCAATAATACTTTGTCAAAAATGCCCGCTTGATAATCCCGAAAAGCACCAATACGCAACGCGACTTTGTGTTTAATGATTGGAATATTATACAAGGCTTCAATATTGTTATCTATCCCGCCATCTTTCACGGTGCCACTCGTCCATAAAACAGAACCTTCCGTTTTGAGTGCATCTGGGCGATTCGTAACGACTTTTACCGCGCCGCCCATCGAACCCGAACCATATAAGGTGCCTTGTGGCCCGCGCAACACCTCCACACGCGCAATATCCATGATACGTGGGTCAATTGTTTCTGGCAATGGGGTTTCATCCAAGTAAAAAGAGGTCGCATTCGCGCCGCCGATACTTCGAATACTGATTTGGTTGGACATCCGACCATCATTGAAAGTGCCGCCGCCGCCTTGCGTTCCAAAAGCCAAGTTCGGAATGCGCATCGCATAATCTCTAAATTCCAATGAATTGTTGCGTCTCAACTCTGCTGGACTGAGCGTCGAGATACTCATCGGTACTTTTTGGAGATTTTCGGACTTCCGATTTGCCGTTACCATGATTTCGCCAAGTGTCGTACCTTCTTTCAAAGCAATATCCAGCGTTATTTCTGAAGTATTCTTATTAGAAGACACTTTTTGTGGAACGTAACCAATCATTGAGACATTCACAATAAACGGATTCGGCGTGTTGTCAGGAAGCGGTAATTTGTATTTACCAAAAGCATCTGTTACAGTACCTTTATCCGTTCCGTCCAGAACAATAGATACGCCGATAAGTCCTTCCCCAGACTTGGCATCGGTCACTTTGCCGAATAGGGTTTGCGCCTTACTTACGCCGTTAAACAACGATAGTAATAACATTGGCAAATAAAAAATGCGTGTAGTTTGTCTAATCCTCATCGGGTTTTAGATATTTTAAATAAGAATGGAAAAATGCAAATTGTTGTTTTTTTGTATCGGGGTATATTGGGTTGATTTTGCTATTCGATTGATTGTCTATGGTTTTATAAATTATTAAAATAAATGTTTAATTTATATTATTGCACAATGCAATAATATAGCATCCACATAACAATGCATATACGCCTCATTATGTGCAACATTTTGTTACATTCTAAAAAAATGCCAAATCTGCGGGAACGGTTGGTTTTGCAGCTTTGTTCACAATATTGTTTGTTACAACGAAGATAGGTGCTTTTTTGAAAATACAAAAATTTTTGCCTTTTTTTAGCACATTTTTTTCACTATCTTGCAAACGCATAGGGACATAGAGAACATAGATAATTGATTTTCAATATGTTATGCTTACGATGTCTCTATGCATTCTCCAAAAATATAGACCCGATTATTTCATATTTTTCCAATCAATTTCATCAAAATTGTTGAAAACACTTTCAGGCAATCTGAAATAAACGCCCATCGGCGCAAGGTATTTTCCATCGCCCCGATTTCCAGACAACATAATATGTCCTAAACTCCGATAATCTTGCCAAGGGGTTGACATTTTCGGTTTTTCATCACTGGATTGCTCAAAATAATCCCATTGTGTCACTAATTGACTTGACGGATTTACGTAAACCCAATATTTATTGTTCGGCGTAATGCCCACATTTTTAAAGGTCACTTGCAAAACATCATTCGGCACCCCTAACCAATTGTTTTTAGTTCCTAAATTTTTCAACGTTACACCAGAATCTTTCAATTTAAAGGGCATCACTAACCAATAGGAATCATTAATCCAGATTTTCCGCCCCATTTCGAGGTATTTTTTCAAACTATCGGGATGAGTCGTTTCTTGTTTATTAAGTTGAAGTCTGCCCGTCATTGTTTTCAAATTAAGAATAATTCTAACATCTTCATTAATGAAATCAATCCGAACCCGTTGTTGCCATTTGTCCCAAACCAAATAGCGTTTGTTAAAAAACGTCCATCGCAAAAAATGGACATTATCCCATTGCGCTCTACCGCCACAGGCTTCCATGACTTTATCCGCGATTTCAATCGCTTTTGGGTCTGAATTTTCGAGGTCAAAACCAATTTGCGGCGTATTCGGAATTTTTTTGTAAACGAATGTTTTAGACGTTTGGCAAGCGAATAACAACGGCAATAAACCGAAAAACAATATTTTAATATTTTTCATCATATATAAAGTTTAGTTAGTTGGTTGATTAGTCGTTGATTATAAATGATTTAACTAACCAACTAACCAACCAACTATAAAAAGCGGTTTGCCTAATAAAAGACAAACCGCTTTGTAAGACATAGACAAATGTGGTATTTTTATGATTTCGTTGCAAAGTTAAGCAACTTTTTGAAATTCCTACTCGTTTAAGATAATTTTTTTATTTAAAACACCTTTTTCAGATTCAATCGTTAATAAATAAACGCCTTTTCCCCAATTGCCAACATTTAAAGGCTGTGAATTTGCTCCAATTTCAAAACGCGCCGCTTGATTTTGAAGCAATTGACCTGTCATATTGTAAACTTTTACTTGTGCGTCAAAACGTTCTGCCGTATAAAGTTGAACATTCAATGATTGACCCGCCGCAATAGGATTCGGCGAAACCGTGAAACCACTCACATGCTCAATCTCATGTACGCCCACAGCCGTACCCGTTAAAAAACTGCCCGTCGCACTTGCAGCAGAACAAACATCCCAATTTCCAAATGGTGTCACCCGCCAATAGACCGATACCTGTTGTCCAGGAAGCAAGAAACCAGGCATGGTTTGTTCCCATAAATCAAATTGAGAGGTGAAAACAATAGCTCTTTTTGCAATATCTGCCGAGAAATTATTGAATTTGCTCACTTCTACAAGATAAGCCATTGCACCAGGAACATCTGACCAATCCAAACGCACTGAATTAGAATAATTCGTCGTTGCGCCACTCGCAGGCGCAATCAAGGTGGGCAAAGTCGTAATGGGCGTTAATTGAGGAGTCAAATTGGGTCTCAAATACGCTCTTTTAGGATTTGACAACAAATCAGTCCGAATCATTGCTTTTTGCAGGGGCGAAAAAGTACTTTCGCAATTGTCAAAATAACCCATCATATTGGTCTCATCAGGGTCGAATGCAATACATAAAGGGTCTTTGGCAGGGCCCGTATAAGCACAATTGTTCCAACCGAAGCCCAAATTAATATCCGCAGGCGTATCGCAAAGGAAATCTCCAGCAATATCACAATTTTTATCAGCACCCCGAGAAACGCGTTCGGTTTGAACCGCGCCATTTGGCGCAAGCGCATCCACACAATTATTGGGCGCAATTCGATAATCCCTCAAAACAGTACCATTAGCATTATAAGTTATAGGATTGTCCCAACCATTAAACGGATGTAACAAACTGAAAAAATGTCCTAATTCATGTTCCGTCGTGGCTGCACGCGCCGCACTCACTTGACTTTTAATAATAACAATCCAATCATCATTGTATCTTGGATTCCCAGGTGCATAATAGCCCAAAACGGTCGAGCCTATATTGGTCTCATCATTCGCATTATTGGTTATAAAGATATTAACGGCATTATGGCGCACCCCATTATTTCTGACATAAACCTCATTGCCAATAAAGTTGGTACCATTAGAACCTTTTGGCGTATCATAAACGACATCATTATTATAATAAAAAAAATTACCAGTTGCCAAATAAAATTGAATATCCATTTCCGCGTATTTGCGGTTGATGGCGCAAAGCAGTTCTAATACTTTTGCTTCTGAAACGCGCCCTGTGCCATTGGCTTTGGCAACCAACCAAAAATTGACAGGTACATACGTAATGGGCCCACGTGCAGTCACGAGACCACGTTTAAACGTTTCTTTATTTTGTTCCAATTGCTTGGCTAACCCTTTCAAATCTTCTGTGGTTGTGCCGCATACATTAGAGGATTGCGCAAACATAACAACAGGCATATTCAAGGCACAAACGGTTAAAAAGCCGCTTAAAAATCTTTTCATGATAGGTAAAAATTAAATGCGAATAAATAGAATATTTTTTTAAATAATAGATAAATGACCTTAATCTCAATAGGATCGTTGCAAATTAAGTTGTGCAAAACTAAGCAAATAATTTAACTTGACAAATTTTTTATAAAAAAACCTTTATTCTACAAAACAAGTATTTAAAAAAATTGGTTACATTTGAGTAAAGTGTTATCTTTGCAAAATCGTCAAGATATATAATCATCTATATATCTATTTACGAACATATATTTCAGACCAAAGATTGTATAAAGCCTTAAAAATCAATACATTCCGCCATCCGAAATGCACAACCCTGAATTTAAAAGTTTTTTTTATAATCAAAAACATCTTCACATGAGTAAAGTAACCGTCATCGGCGCAGGTAATGTAGGCGCGACCGTTGCAAACGTGTTGGCAAGCAAAGACATTGTTAAAGAAATCATTTTGCTTGACATTCCTGTTAAAAAAGAGTTTGCGCAAGGCAAGGCTTTGGATACTTGGCAACAAGCTCCGATAGATTATTACGGCACAACGGTTGTCGGAACGGACGATTATGCTGCCACTGCGGGTTCCGATGTGGTGGTTATCACCGCAGGACTTCCGCGCAAACCAGGCATGAGTCGGGATGATTTGATAGCGGTCAATGCGGGTATCGTGACAAGCGTAACTGCAAATGTAGTGAAATATTCTCCAAATTGTATTATTATTGTCGTTTCGAATCCGTTGGACGTGATGACGTATGCGGCGTTGAAAAAATCGGGTTTCCCTGCAAATCGCGTGATGGGCATGGCGGGCATTTTGGATACAGCGCGTTATCGGGCGTTTTTAGCGACTGAATTGGGCGTTTCGCCGAAAGATATTCAAGCCATTTTGATGGGTGGACACGGTGATACGATGGTTCCACTACCGCGTTACACGACTGTTGGCGGGATTCCTGTGACAGAATTGATTTCTGAAGAAAAATTAAACGCAATTATTGCGCGCACGAAAGATGGCGGTGCTGAATTGGGTCGTTTGATTGGTACTTCTGCTTGGTACGCGCCAGGTGCGGCGGCGGCACAAATGGTGGAGGCAATTGTGAAAGATGAGCCCCGTGTATTCCCTGTTTGCGCGTATTTGGATGGACAATATGGTATTAAAGATTTATGTGTGGGTGTTCCTGCGGTTTTGGGCAAGAACGGCATCGAAAAAATTTATGAATTGAAATTGAATAATGATGAAAAAGAACTATTGAAAGCATCTGCGGCGGCTGTTAATAATATGGTTCAAGCATTTAAGAATATGAAATTAGTATAAGTAGTTGGGTAAAAATAAATCCTGTTAAAAAGGAAGGTTAAAAAAGACCCTTTGGAGAGAGAGCATTTTGTTTTTTTTGATTTTTTTTGCAAAAAAACAAAATCATCTCTCTCCGCCTCTCCCTCTCGTGGCGAGGAAATCCGCTAATTTTTAACAGTGTTTATTTAGGTCCAAGCACTTAATGATGAATGATAAATTTTATAAAAATTTATCATTCATCATTAAAAACAGGATTATTGTTATTTTTGCCTTTCTTTCAAGTAATTATGCAACCTAAATGAGCCTTATGAATCTTACAATTCAATGATTATCAATTAATTGTAAAACTTATTATTCATCATTCATCATTTATAATTCATCTTTACTTATCATTTGACAAACAAAGAATAAGTAGCATGCAATCACCTGTTCAAGAACTTTTAAAAAGAATGATTACCAACCAAGAACGCAATTTAGCCGACGTTTCGGCTAAAAGCCCTATTTTGTTGGTATTTTTAAGACATTTTGGATGTCAATTTTGTCGTCAGGGGATGGACGAATTATCAAAAAAACGTTCCGAATTCAAAAATAATGGCACAGAACTGATTTTCGTCCACATGGCAACGCCTAAAATTGCAGAAGATTATTTTATCCGTTTCAATTTGGAAGGTACTGAACATATTTCAGATCCTTCCTGTCGTTTGTACATGGATTTCGGATTGATGAAAGGTACTTTTGGTCAATTATTTGGGTTGCAAACATGGATTCGAGGATTCAGCCTTCCATCAAAATATGGGAATGAATTCGGAAAACATTTAGGCGATAGCTTTCAGATGCCAGGTGTTTTTATGGTTTTTGAAAATGAAATTAAAGAAAGTTTTATACATAGGAGCGTCGCAGACCGCCCTGATTATGAAAAATTGGTCAGTTGTTGCATCATCTAACCGATTATTTACAGGCTATTTTCATGTAAATCAAGCCACAAAACAACGTAAATGTTTTGTTAAAAAACACTATTTAAATATTTTTTACATTTATAATTTCAATTAAAAATTATATTGCATTGATTGTTAAATCATTAAACATACGTTTAATATTTCATAAAACAATATTGCAACATTTTTTTTGAAATAGCTTAAAAATATTGGATAATTTCACTAAATTTGTGAGCATTAAAGAAACGATGATGAAAAACGAATTTTTGCGGATTATCTGGCATAAAAAACTCTCGCCTTATACAGAAGGCATGACTGGTCTTGTCAGCACGACGTATGACGAGTTGATAAAACATTACACGACGAATCGGCGTTATTACCACAATTTGAATCATGTGGTGGATTTGCTGAATCAGTTGAAACAGTACGAATTTCAAATCAATGATTGGGAATCGGTTTATTTAGCGATTTGGTTCCATGATTCGGTTTACGTGCCGAATAAGGCGGGGAACGAGGAAAAAAGTGCGGAATGGGCGCGAAAATTCCTAAGTCAGACGCGTTATCCACCTGCACGGATTGAAAAAGTCGTAGAATACATCTTGGCAACTCAAAATCATGAAGTATCCGAAGATGCATCTTTGGATTTCCAATATTTTTTGGATTTCGATTTGAGCATTTTGGGTTCAGATGACACGATTTACGACACGTATGCAAAACAAATTCGAGATGAATATTTTTTGTATCCAAATTTTATGTATAATCGGGGACGTAAAAAAGTACTGCAACAGTTTTTAGACAAGCCTTTTATTTTCAAAACAGATGATTATCGGGCAAAATTTGAGGATAAAGCGAGAGAAAATTTGCAACGCGAATTAGCAAGATTGTAATATCTTGGATTTTATTGGATTTATTGGATTCTCTGGATTGTAGTGCAATCCAGAGAATCCAATAAATCCAATAAAATCCAAGCAATAAATCCAATAAAATGAAAAAATCAGGATACCGTTTTTCAAAATACGTTCCGAAAGATTCGGAAAAAAATAGTTTTGAAAAAATGTTGCAATTATTTCAAGAGTTGATTTTGCTCACTTCTGGCAATGTCGGAGAAGCGTTAGCATGGCTCAGCGAATTGGATAGACAACATCGTTTGACAGATGATAAGTATGGAATGGGCGATTTTGTAAACGATTTGTTGGAAAAAGGGTACATCAAAGAAGTCAGTGGTGAAGAACTTAATTTCCTCCTCACGCCGAAAATGGAAATTGGTTTGCGCAAAAAATCATTGGAAGACATTTTTGGGTTGTTGAAAAAAAGCAAACGCGGCAATCATAGCACGGGTACAAATGGCAAAGGAGATGAATTTACATCCGATGTGCGCCCCTTTGAATTCGGCGACCCATTAGAACATCTTGCTATTTCTAATTCGGTTCGCAATGCACAAATCAATCATGGCATTGATGATTTTCGATTGAATACCAATGATTTAGAGATATACGAAACGTTTTATCAAAGCCAAATGAGTACGGTTTTGATGATAGATATTTCGCATTCAATGATTTTGTACGGAGAAGACCGCATCACACCCGCCAAGAAAACGGCAATGGCATTAGCCGAACTTATCAAAACGCAATATCCAAAAGATACCTTAGATGTGATTGTTTTTGGAAATGACGCGTGGCAAATTGAGGTGAAAGATTTGCCTTATTTGGAAGTCGGTCCGTATCATACGAATACGGTTGCGGGCTTGGAGTTGGCGATGGACATTTTGCGGCGGCGTAAAAATGCCAATAAACAAATTTTTATGATTACGGATGGGAAACCGACTTGTATTAAAAAAGGCAAAAGTTATTATAAAAATGCGTTTGGTTTGGATCGGAAAATTGTCAATCGCACCCTCGCATTAGCGGCGCAATGTCGAAAAGGCGGGATTGGTATTACAACTTTTATGATTGCGAGTGACCCCTATTTGCAACAATTTGTAGAAGATTTTACGAAGGCGAATAATGGTAAAGCATTTTATAGCGGATTACAAGGTTTAGGCGAATTCATCTTTCAAGATTATAAAAATAACAAGCATAAGCGGCACAAAGGCGGATAACTGGAATTAGAAATAATAATAGACCTATAATTTGCCCCGAATTACACGAATTAGAGCGAATAATTCGTGTAATTCGAGGCAAAATTGGGTAGATTATTATTTCCCATAGACCCGACCTTACTCACTTGTGTAATTCATTCATTCCATTGAAATTAAAACAAAATTGCGCCAAGCAATCACTTGGCGCAATTTTGTTTTATCAGAAAGGCATAAGAATCCTAATCCCAAAACGCACATTCCGAAATCCCAATTCCGCAATCGCCCTTATTCTTCCTCGTTCAATTGGCGTTCGATTTCCTCCATAAACACAAATTCAACCGCTTCTGCGACCGTCGGCACAATCGTCAAAATGGAATCCAATTTAGAAATTTCAATTAATTTCTTCACATGCGGGCTGACCACACCTGTCACAATGAACGAACCAAAGTCTTCCCAAGCCCGCCGACCTGACAAAATGGCACTCAACCCCGATGAATCTACATATTTCACATCCGATAAATCAAAAATGACATTTTGAACTTCCTCGCTGTGCAGTTTGTAAAACTCGCTACGCAATTCTGGAGCTAATTTCGAATTGAGATTCTCCTCGTGCAACGTGAAAACCGCATATTTTTCTTGTTTGTCTACTGAATATTTCATCTCAAGCTGTTGTTTTTAAATCTATGTTTTCGAATATCTATGAACTAAATAAAAATGTGTGACAAATGTAAAAACCTTTGTCAGAAATATATAATTTTGAAGGTAAGTTTTTTCAGAAAAACTAAAGAAAGGTTACGATGATTCAAAATGGAAAAAAACAAAATTGGGGTCTAAATATTTAACTAAAAAAATTTAATGTATAAAGTATTGTTTAACCACTTTTTACGTTTAAATATAAATCATATTCTGAAACTTATTAAAATGTTTTATCGTATAAAAGGTGTTAAATGAGGTTCTGCCGAAAAAAAATTTAATTTTTTTTTTGTGGTTATCGAAAAACTGCATACATTAACCCCTAATATGTGACGGCAACCAAAAACGACGATAACATATTTTAATAAAACAAAATTTAAACTTATTTGTTCGTATGGTATAGTAATTAGGTTGTCCATTTTCTAACAAACAAATTACGACAACCTGCAAACTTGTCTGTTTTAAACCCGCAAAAGTATGTCGAATGTGACAATGTTACCGAAATTTGGAAATGGTACAATTTTTCGGTAAAATAGTGGAATTGCCAAATTATTATTACATTTGGGTAATTTTTTCAAAGGTCTATTTCGCATATCCGAATTTTTGCATATTTTGTCAATACTTAATAAATCGGTTCACCCGGATTTTTGCCAAGTTTAAACCGTACACCAAAAATGAATAGAAAATTTTCAAGCCGCGTTAAACATATTCTGAATTTAAGCAGAAATGAAGCGGTTCGCTTGGGACACGATTATATCGGGACAGAGCATCTGCTGTTGGGGCTGATGCTGGATAAAGATAACCTTGCCATTAAGGTGTTAGGGTCTTTGGAAGTCAATCTGGACGATTTGCGCCGCAACGTTGAACAAAATATTCAACGATATAGTGGACCGAGTTCCAACCTCAATGTTGGCAACATTAATCTGAACTCGCAAGCCGAGAAAGTATTGAAAATCACCATGTTAGAGGCGAGAGCGTTGCGTTGTGATGAGGTCAATGCAGAGCATTTGATGCTTTCTCTCCTCAAATCTAAAGATACGACGGTCGGACGTGTGATGCATCATTATGATGTGGATTACGATATCTTCAAAGCAGAACTTGAATTTGTGCGTCAAGAACGCGATTTCCAAGATGGGCCTGCTCCAACTATTTTCAATCAAGCGTCGGGCAATGAAGATGACCGCTATAACGATGATGATGATGAAAGTCGTTTCCAACGCAAAGGTCAAGCGGGTGCAAAATCCAGAACGCCTGTGTTGGATAATTTCGGACGCGATGTTACCAAACTCGCTGAAGAAGGTAAATTAGACCCAATTATTGGTCGGGAAGTTGAAATTGAACGTGTTTCTCAGATTTTGAGTCGGCGCAAAAAAAATAATCCTATTTTAATCGGCGAGCCAGGTGTTGGTAAAACAGCGATTGTGGAAGGTTTGGCATTGCGGATTATTCAGAAAAAAGTGTCGCGCACCTTATTTAATAAACGACTTGTAATGTTGGATTTGGCGGCTTTGGTCGCGGGTACGAAATATCGCGGTCAATTCGAGGAGCGCATGAAGGCGATTATGAATGAACTTGAAAAAAGTCGGGATGTGATTTTGTTTATTGACGAGATTCATACGATTGTGGGTGCGGGTGGCGCGACAGGTTCGTTAGATGCGTCCAATATTTTCAAACCTGCCTTAGCACGGGGCGAATTACAATGTATCGGTGCTTCGACGTTGGACGAGTATCGCCAATATATTGAGAAAGATGGCGCGTTAGACCGCCGTTTCCAAAAAGTGTTGGTAGAACCACCAAGCATTGATGATTGTATCCACATTTTGGACAATATCCGTCCAAAATATGAGGAATTCCACAATGTGAATTATTCAAAAGAGGCGATTAAAGCGTGTGTAACGTTAAGCAGTCGTTATATTACAGACCGTTTTTTGCCCGATAAAGCAATTGACGTGTTGGATGAAGTTGGTGCGCGGGTGCATTTGAAGAACATTCAAGTGCCGAAACACATCGAAGAAATGGAGAAAAAGATTGAAGACCTCAAAGAATTGAAAAATCAAGCGGTCAAAAATCAACAATACGAACGTGCCGCAGACCTCCGCGACGACGAAGGCAAGTTGACGCGTCAATTGGAACAACAAAAATTGGAGTGGGAGGAAGAATCCAAAACACGTAGGTATCCTGTTACGGAAGACGATATTGCAGAAGTGGTTTCGATGATGACGGGCATTCCTGTTCGCAGAGTGGGTCAAACGGAAAGCAATAAATTGGTCAATATGACAGAAGACATGCGTAAAATGGTCATCGGTCAAGACGAAGCAATTATTAAAATTACAAAAGCGATTCAACGGAATCGGGTTGGTTTGAAAGATCCGAAAAAACCAATTGGTTCATTCATCTTTTTAGGTCCGACGGGCGTTGGAAAGACGGAATTAGCCAAAGCGTTGGCGCGATATATGTTTGATAGTGATGATTCGTTGATTCGGATTGACATGTCGGAATATATGGAGAAATTCAGTGTAAGCCGTTTGATTGGCGCGCCTCCAGGATATGTCGGTTATGAAGAAGGCGGTCAATTGACGGAAAAAGTACGCCGCAAACCGTATAGTGTTGTGTTATTGGACGAAATCGAAAAAGCGCATCCTGATGTTTATAACATTTTGTTGCAAGTTTTGGATGATGGACAATTGACGGACGGTATGGGTCGCAAAGTGGATTTCAAAAATACATTGATTATTATGACTTCCAATATTGGCGCACGTCAATTGAAAGATTTTGGTCAAGGTGTTGGATTCTCCACGCAAGCGCGTCAAGACCAAGAAAATGATACAGGTAAATCGGTGATACAGAACGCTTTACGTCGGACGTTCTCGCCAGAATTCTTGAATCGGATTGATGATGTCATTGTGTTCAACAGTTTGGGCAGCGAAGAAATTCATAAAATAATTGATGTTGCGTTGCGCGATTTGTACAAACGCTTGAAAACAATGAATTATGAATTGCGGTTAACCGCAGAAGCAAAAGATTTTGTAGCTGATAAAGGTTTCGACCCACAATTTGGCGCAAGACCGTTGCATAGAGCGATTCAAAAGTACATTGAAGATCCATTAGCAGAATTTATTTTAAATTCAAATCCATCCGAAGGCAGTGTTTTTGAGGCAGTTATGAATGAAGCAAAAGATGGATTGGTTATTGCATACCTCAACGCACCCGTGAAATAAAATCAGAAAATACTTGTAAGGTGCATCGCACCACAATATTTATAGCATTTTTAAGGCAAGAAGTTGAAAGCCGTTCCTGTAATGGGGACGGCTTTATTTTGAGTCCTTTTAATATTGCCGAAAACTTACCGATTCCCTATTTCACGGGTGAAGAAACGTTGGTTTTCGAGTGCCGTTGTATCAAAAAGTACTTCATAGTGTTTTTTATCCTTATACGAATGATGAAAGTGAGCGTATTCAAAGTACGATTATTGTCGAAGAATTTTATACAGAAGACGGTGCTTTTAACATTGAGTTATTTGGAAGCGCACACAGGTTTAGGGCGCACCGATTTGTTGATAAACGTTGATAATCAAGAGTTTGTGATTGAGGCAAAAGTGTTTAGTAATATCGCTCAGTTCAAAAAAGGCAAAAAACAATTAGCTTGGTATGCACATAATTTGAATCTGACAACCGCGATTTATTTAATTTTCGTCGAATCCGAAGTGAAAAATCCTCATGTGAAAGAAGCGGTTGAAATGGTTGATGGCGTTAAAATCAAAACTCATTTGATTGCTTATAATTTAGAACAAGATTTTCAATAATGTTAATCGCTTTAAATCATCATTTAAAATATGATTAAAAAAATAAATATAAAAAATTTCAAATCAATTCAATCACTTGATATGGAATTGGGGCGATTTAATGTATTCATTGGAGCGAATGGTTGCGGAAAATCAAACCTTTTAGAAGCAATTACGTTTGGTTCCGCCGCTTTGACGCATCGTTTGAGTGATGAATTTTTGACCACTCGTGGTATTAGAATGACACAGCCATCATTAATGCAATCTGCTTTTAACAAAAATTTATCTCAGGATATTGGATTCTACTTTGCAAACGAAATACAGGAAACCATCACCTTTGTCGTTTCTTGGGAAAAGGAACAATGGAAATTATCTCCGATGATAGATACCAAAGAAAGTAATATTTTTAAAAGTAATTTTGCTCAAAATGCTAAAATAGCTAGTGGAGATTTTTTTTATGGCGAAGAAAAAATACCCAAAGGCACAAGAGCGTCTAAACGGATGTTAGATGAATATTTTAAATTTATGAATCAAATTGAAGCTGAAATTAAACAATTCAGCATCAACAATGAATTATCTAATTTTTTAATTTTTGCGCCTGAAAACTACTTTTTGCGCAATTCTTTTGATGAAAATCAGATTAAACCATTAGGGATTCGCGGCGAAGGCTTATTTCGACATTTAGCAGACATGAGTTTTAAAAAAACGGGGCTTTTCAAAGAACTCAAAGAAAATTTGAATTTGATAGAATGGTTTGATGATTTAGAATTTGATATGACGGCAGATGGTTATTTTACAGGTCGCATTAAGATTAAAGACATTTATTTAGAAGAGGGCGTTCAATATTTTGACCAAAAAAGTGCCAATGAAGGATTTTTATACTTACTTTTTTATTTGACGCTATTCATGAGCGATAAAACACCTAAATTTTTCGCAATTGACAATATTGATAATGCATTGAACCCAAAACTTGCAGCTGATTTGATGAAAGTTTTAGCTCAATTAGCTGAAAAACATGGTAAACAAGTGATATTTACGACTCATAATCCTGCCATTTTGGACGGTTTGAATCTAAATGACCCCGAACAACGGTTATTTGTCATTTCGCGCAATGCAGTAGGTCATACGAAAGCACTGCGAATTGAAAAAAAACCAATTCCTTCAAATGGTCAATCAACCAAATTATCAGAACAATTTCTGCGCGGTTATATCGGCGGGTTAAATTTTTAAAAACATGCTTCCTAAATTCGGTTTAATAACAGAAGGGGTGACAGACCAAATTATATTAAAAAATATCCTCATTGGTTATTTTAAGGATAATGATTTGATTGTCAGACCATTACAACCTGCGTTGGATGCAACAGATGAGGTGCAAATGAGCTTTTATGGAGGGGAGAAACGGATTTATCAACGTGTGTCAAAAGATTTTATGAAAAACAAAATATTGTTGCAAACTTATCCTAAAAATCCCAGTTTCAAGCTTTTTATGGAACAATTTATCGCTGCAATAACATCAATTACCAATCTTTGATTCTAAAAACAAATAAAAATGCGCCCATTTTAGCAAATGGACGCATTTTATAATTAATCATGTTTCATTTCCAAAATAAATCCTACAACTGTTTTACCTTCACTTTTCGCCGAAAAACCAATTTCATTTTCCAAACGAGTGACATTTTTTTCATCCACCAATTTATCTTTCAACGCTTTATCCAACCGTTCTCTAAAATTGCCTTTTCCTTCTTTAACTTGATTTTGAATAGATTGAATATCTAATTTTTCTTTACTATAAAGTACACAAGTGTAATCCGTTCCAATCGTATTATCCAATTCAATCCAATGCGCTTCATCGGGCAAAGCAACATTATTGCTTTTGTACGTCAACGCAGGACTGATATTTTCTTGATGTGGAAACAAAACGCTCACATTATGAGTCAAATCCGAGCCTAACACATATACATACGCAGGTTCATTGTTGGACAATAAAATTCGATACTTATCGTAAGACTTAACAGGATTTTTTAATTTATAATTCGCTTTGTCCAAAGCAGATACGACAACTTGACCCCTCGTTTTGATAGGTTGTGCCAACATCATTTCCCCTGTGGAAGATACTAAACTCAATTTGCCCGAAAAATCTACTACGGATTCTGGTTTTGGCGCATTGAATGTGATGATGCGTTCTTCAGAAGTTATTTTACCATCTTCGGTTGTAGCCGTAATTTTGATACGGTTCTCGCCGACAGATAATTTTATATTGCGTTCATAATTCGCTGTCCACCAACCAGTTATGCTACTTGGAACAACCGATTGCCCCCTTGATAAAGCACCATTCAAATATAAGGATACATCGGTCAGTCGTTTTTGAGATTGAATGTTGATTATAATTGGGTAATTTTCATTATCTGTTATCGTTGAAAGAGCCGTTGGCGCAGTCCATTTTAAAACAATTTTTGTTTCTGTTGACGGTTTAGGTGGCACGACAACGGGCGGTACTGGCTTGGGCGGCACAACCACAACGGGCGGAGTCGGTTTGGGCGCGTCCATTGGGAACATTTCAAAAGAATAAATCATCCATTTGCAAAAATCATCATAACTCATCCAAATAAAACCTTCATTACCCCATCTTGAACCCCATGAATTCATAATCTCAAAAGCACCGCCATACCTATTATTGTCGTAGCCAACAATGCACATGGCATGACCGCCTTGCACAGTTGCAGGATTTTCGGTGGGTTTCCAAACGCCTTTGGCATAACTCAAAGAATTTGGACAAACAACCGCCGTTACAACAGGCAAACCTTCCGATAAAGCCTTTTTAATCGCTTCCACTTTATAAACATTGTCATCGTCGTCCCTGCAAATGGTGATAAAATCTTTAATTCGACCGTCTTTTGCCTTTGCTAATACGTTTTCAGACACTCCGTCAGGACAATGTTCTGTAAAATCTGCCATTTTCGGACAGCCGTTATCCCGCATATCGCGGAACGCGGCGGGCATACCTGCATTGCTACCGTTACAATTTGGCGTTTTTTTGATAGCAAAATAGGTGAATCCAGGTGCATAAGCATTCGCTGTAATGACTCGTTTGTCCGTCCAGCCATTGCGTTTTGCATCCATAATTGTCCGCGCACCATACGCCGCACTCCACGCGATGCACGTACCAAGTCCATTTTGTTGAACTTGACAATACGGTTGTTTCGTTTCGCCGTTCAACATAAAAGTTGGGCAATTTTGGTCTCCTGGAAGCGGGCAATAGGCTTTCAAAGACACAGCAGGTGGCACGCTTTTATAGTCGCGTGTAATCAAGTGCGCCTTCACTGGCACCTCTTTATAACTTTTATCTCGCAAGTCTAAACCTGTCGCATAATTTTGCGCAGTCGAGAGAAGGGGCGATATGGCAATCGCTAAAAGGAGTAATGGTTTCATTTAGAACGAGTTAGCACGGTTAAAAAGCTCAGTTTTCCAATCCTCCTTTTAACGTTTTAAAGTTTGACAATGGTATTTTTGTCGAAAAAAGATTTTAATTTATCGAATTAAAAAGGAACCGAATTGCACGAATTTTCACGAAGTATGCTATTCGTGAAAATTCGGGCAATTCGGGTCCTTTTAGAAGCAATATGAATTATTTATCTAATGTCATCATTGTATTTTCCCAACTTTCGGTTTCATTTTCCAAATCTTTTTTGAGATTCCGATGTTCCGTAATCAATTTATCAGAATCTTTGCGCGTGTAAAAAGACGGATTTGCCATTTCATTCTCCGATTTAGCAATTTTTTTTTCAAGATCCGCGATTTTTTTCTCAATACTTTGCAAGACACGTTCTAATTTTTTGCGGTCTGCCTCATTCAATTCAAGGGTCGTAGTCGCTTTTGCAGGTGCTGCGGTTGCAGTTGCTGTTTTGACGGCGGTTGTCGGCGCAACGGGCGCAATCGGTGTACTTATAGGTGTCGCTTTTGATTTCACTTCCACCGTTTTCGCTTCCACCTCGCGCATATTATCCATTTGACGTTTATTCAAAAAATAATTGACATCCCCCAAATATTCATACAACTTTTTGTCTCTAAATTCAATCGTTCGATGGGTCAAATCCGTTAAAAAATCGCGGTCATGCGAGACCACAATCAACGTTCCATCATATTGTATCAACGCATTTTTCAAAACTTCTTTGGAAATCATATCCAAGTGATTCGTCGGCTCATCGAGCAACAACAAATTGAACGGTTTCAACAACAACACCGCCAAAGCCAATCGTGCCCGTTCACCGCCTGACAAAACCGTCACTTTTTTATCCGCATCATCGCCCGAAAACATAAATGCACCCAAAATGCTCCGAACTTTGGTACGCATATCCGCAGGGGCGGCTTCTTCCATCGTTTGCAAAACCGTCATATCCGAAAACAACGCTTCTGCTTGATTCTGAGCATAATAGCCAATTTGAACATTATGACCAACCGTTACATCGCCTGCCGAATGTCCTTCAACGCCCAATAAAATTTTGGCTAAGGTGGTTTTACCTTGTCCATTTTGACCCACAAACGCAATGCGTTCGCCTCTATCTAATTTCAAATCAACGTTTTCTAAAACTTGCAATTTAGGATATTGCTTACTCACATTTTTCGCTTCCACCACGACTTGACCACTGCGCGGCGCGGGCGAAAAACGAATATTCATCGTTTTAACATCTTCTTCATCAATTTCGATTCGATCCATTTTCGCCAATTGTTTTTGCATGGATTGCGCCATTTTACTTTTATTGGCTTTGGCAATAAATCGGCTAATTGTTTTTTCTCGTTGCGCGATAAGTCGTTGTTGATTGTCATAAGCGTTTTGTTGTAAGCCACGGCGTTCAGCGCGCATCGCTACATAATTGCTATACGACGCTTTATAATCGTAAACTTTTCCTAATTCGATTTCAATCGTTCGTTTGGTTACATTATCCAAAAACTGTTTATCATGCGAAATCAACACCAATGCACCTGGATAATCTTCCAAAAAACGCTCCAACCAAAGAATAGATTCAATATCCAAGTGATTCGTCGGCTCATCAAGCAACAAATAGTTTGGTTTTTGAAGCAACATTTTAGCTAATTCAATGCGCATTTGCCAACCGCCACTAAATTCGTCGGTCAAACGCTCCATATCCGTGGACTTAAAACCCAACCCTTTAAGGACACGTTCGGCATCGGCTTGGGAAGAATTGCCGCCGATGATTTCATATCGTTCATTGGCATCGGTCAGGTCGTGGATGAGTTGAAAATAGCTATCTGATTCATAATCAGTGCGTTCCTCGAGTTCTTGGGACAAAAATTCAATTTTTTGTTCCAACTTTTTGACTTCATCAAAGGCGGTTAAAGCCTCTTGTATGACGGTTCTGCCTTTTGGGGTCGTCATATCTTGGTGCAAATACCCGACAGTGGTATCATTCGGGCGTGCCACCGAACCACCGCCATTCGGTAATTGATTGCCCGAAATGACTTTCATAAGGGTTGATTTGCCCGCGCCATTGCGCCCGACTAACCCAATGCGGTCGCGTTCCGCAATTGAAAAAGTAATATTGTCGAAAAGATCTCTTTCGCCGAAGTGTACGCTAAGATTGCTAACGTTAATCATGAACAGATTTTAAAAAAATTAAAAAAAACCGTTATGCTTTGCCACAAATTACCCGAATTTTTACTAAAATTTACAAATAATTTGTGCAAATTCGGGTAATTTGCGGCAAAAACACTTTGGTCGGCGCAAAATTACTACATTTGCTTAAAATTTTGTCCTTTATTTAATCGAATTTTTTAATGAAGACTCTTTTTGTTACTGAAAAAATAAAAAAATTGTTGCCTCAGATAGAATCCTTTGTGGAAACGGAATTATTCCCATTAGAAATATCGGAATATTTGACGGGAAATTTCTCCAAAGTCGCGGGCATTTTAGAGCAGAAACGCCAATTAGTTAAAGCGGCAGGTTTATGGGCATTGCAACACGACTTGACTTTATGCGAATTTGGACAAGTTTCAGAAGCCTTAGGCAAATCGCCATTTGGACATTATGCATTTGGTTGTCAAGCTCCCGACATTGGCAATATGGAATTATTGCATAAATTTGCTTCTAAAGAATTGAAAACCAAATATTTACAACCCTTGATTGATGGTAAAATTCGTTCTTGTTTTGCAATGACGGAACCTGAATTTGCGGGTTCAAACCCTGTAAATTTGGGTACGACAGCCGTGCGCGAAGGGGATGAATATGTGATTAATGGTCATAAATGGTTTACGACGGCGGCAGATGGAGCCGCTTTTGCGGTCGTGATGGCGGTTACAAATCCAAGTGCGCCCCCACATCAACGCGCAAGTCAAATCATTGTGCCAACCGATTCCATTGGTTTTCAACGAGTTAGGAATATTTCGATTATGGGCGATGGCGGGGACGGCTGGGCGAGTCATTCAGAATTGCGTTTTGAAAAGGTGCGCGTACCTGTTCAGAATCGTATCGGAGCAGAAGGCGAAGGGTTTGTATTAGCGCAAGAGCGTTTGGGGCCTGGTCGGATTCATCATTGTATGCGTTGGATTGGTGGTTCGGAACGCATTTTCGATATAATGTGTCGTCGGGCGGCAACGCGCGATATGGGCGATGGTTCAAAATTGGGCGACAAGCAAATTATTCAATTATGGATAGCAGAAAGTCGAATTGCAATTGATTCAGCGCGATTGATGGTACTGCATTGCGCACATGGAATTGACATTCATGGCACTGCCGCAATGCGCCTTCAAATTTCGCAAATTAAAGTGATATGTGCTGATTTGTTAATGCGTATTGTGGATCACGCCATACAAGTACATGGCGCAATGGGCATGACGGATGATACGATTTTGAGTTTTTACTATCGGCATGAACGCGCTGCACGCATTGTGGATGGAACGGACGAAGTGCATAAAGTGTCTATTGCACGTTCGATTTTAAAATCTTATGGTTTGAAAGTCAAGAAGTAATAAATTAGGAATAAATTAAATTCAAGAAATCAAGGAAAAATAAACATTTTGTCCTTGATTCCTTGAATTTCTTTCATTTCTAATTTAACTAAATCCTTATTTTGATTTTTGAAAAGTAATATTTTCATAGATTAAATCAGCACTGATTTCACAATCAATAGATTCCAATTTTACGGTATCTGATAAATTTTTATAAATAGTATCCCGCCAAATGTTAGGCGCGTCTCGAAAACGCGTTTCAATACGGCATTTATTGGGGTCAATTAAAACATATTCTTTGAAAGATGTGAGGGTCTTATACTCATCAAATTTGCCAGTACGATCATATTTGCTCGTACTACTACTGGATAAAACTTCCACAATGAGTAATGGATTGACCAAAAGGACTTCATTTTTATCCCAATATTGAGGCGTTTCTGCAACGACCAAAACATCTGGATAAAGACCGAAATTTAATTCTGGCAAATAGATAAGTTGCTGGCTTCCAAAAATTGAATATTTTTTGCCACTTGCTCTGCATGCGATTTTTAATTCGCCTGTCATATTAGCAACGACCATATTGTGAGGACCTTTTGCCATAGCACGTTTCGTTATTAGACCATTATAATATTCGTTAGGTTCTTTTGAGCGTTCTTCCCGCTTTAAATATTCCGCAAGCGTATAACGACGCGGTTCTTTGACGGGTTCAAGAACAGCTAAAGGATTGAAAGAGCAATTATTATCATTGTACATAATAAATAATTTTTGTTTAGAACAATAAATGCAAACTTTTTACTTGCAAAAGTAGCATTTTTAAATGAAAATACAAAATTTTTTAACAAAAAAATCATGATTCCACAAGATACACCAACTCAAATTCGCTCAGGCGAATCCATAGATTTGAACCTTTTAAACCAATATTTGTCCACACAATTGCCCCATTTTGGAACAATTACGGAAATTAAACAATTTCCTGGCGGCTATTCCAATTTGACGTATTGGTTAAAAGTAGATTCAAATCATTCAGCATCAACAGAATACGTATTACGTCGTCCGCCGTTTGGCGCAAATATCAAAAGTGGGCA
>JBEEMZ010000019.1:0-32509 GCA_041192405.1 Bacteroidota bacterium
CCGCAAAGACGGCTTTTTGCACCTAAAAAATTGCCTATAACACCTGAAACAGTTCTTGTAGATACGCCAAAGAAACGTAAATGGCAGTTTTGGAAGTAATTCACTGGTGTATAACAGGCAAAACGGGACACGAATTTTACGAATTTCCACGAACGACTTCGTGAAAATTTGTAAAATTCGTGTCCCGTTTTGCAAACTCATTCTTTTACAATCTTTGTTGTGAAAAATTTGCCTGCCGCATCTTGCCCGCGCACGATGTACATGCCTGCCGTCAAATGTTTTAAATGTACAATCGTTTCACTACCTTGTATCACTGTATTATTATATGTCAAAACCCGAATAAATTGTATCAATTCAAGCTTTAATGTGAAGCAACATTTTGAAACAAAATATAGCATTATTAAAATTATTTTAAATATGCCTAATGAAAAAGGTCATCGAAATCGCATTTCGATGACCTTTTTTTCGGCATTTTATTTTTTTTAAATCTTAAAAACGAAATTAAATTTTATAATTAGCCGCATAAATACTTCCTACGCCGATTTGACCATTATTCAATTCGTATTTTGCTAAAATGCGCCGATATTCATCCCCTTCAAATTTGTCCAAACGCGCCCAATGATTCACTAATTCATCTGAAAATAAAATATAGGATTTAATATTTTCCTGCTCCTCGCTCCGAACGTGCCGAAACGCAAAATAACCTAAATCGGCTCCCCAACCTATTTTTTCCAATCGCCCGCGAACAATTCCCTGTTCCCAATTGCCATGAATTGGCTCGACAACCCAATGATTTGGCGCATTTGGCGCGAGCGAACCGTAAATAATTAACGCTTTTTCGGGTTGATACGTGTTGAAAAATGTTTTTTCGGCTTCTATTAAATGCTCCATATTGAATGGATGCGGTTTTGCATTAAAAGATTCAATTATTTTATCTATATCCATATTTGAAATTTTTTGTTTTAATCGTGCAATCAAGGACAAAAATAGCAAAATTATAGAACGCTCAACTGATTTGGCTTAATCATAATGCCCAATCGAACCACATTAACAGGGCGGTCATACGTAATCATCATCTCGCCAAATCCCCTAAACCATTGAATACCAAGATATTGATTCGAATTGCGGAACAGCCGATAACTCAATTGCGCTTCAATCGCGCCCGTTAGATTCGCAGCAAAACCTTTCCGAACTGACAAATCAATTGCAACTCGTTTCTGCGGTGACAAATAATGATATTCCATTGTGCCATAACCCATAAATTCAAGTATATGCGGATTATCATGTGTGTAAAGGAATGGATACCAAACATTTAGCGTCAAAATGGAATGTTTGACTCACAGCGTCTAACGTAGCAGCAGGAAAAGTACTTCCACAAAATAAATCATATACGTGTACACAAGGCGTTTGCGCTTCCCGCCCCAACACATGTAAATATTTTTTCAAATAATTGAGCCATAAAGCGCGTTTTGCGACTTGATGTTCCTGTAAAATTAGTGGAAGATTCTTTTTTGCCATGCTGCATTTAGATTTAAAAGGCAAAATTAAGAAAAAAATCATTCATACACGCAGCAACCTCTTCCCAATCTTTCTCCATAAACAAATTGTGTCCTCTATTTGCAAAAAAAACAGGTTTTACTCCAAACGCACTTGCCGTTGTGGACACATCGTGTTCGTTGAAAAAGAAATCTTCCTTCCCGCCAATGACCAAAATAGGTATTTTTGTCGGTTTGGGTTTGGGCAAATCCAAAAAAAGCATGTCCAAATATGCCAAATAAGATTCTTCTTCCAAATTTTTACAAACATATTGTAGTAAATTGTCGTCACGTTCGGTCCCGAAGAAAAACTGTTGTACGCGATTTGCATCCGCAAACAATGGCAAAAAATGATGGAACAGATTCACTTGCGCAAATAAAAGTGGATAGTGCCAAACCGTTTTCAATGTAATCCGCCATACACCTTTCGGCGGAACCGTCTCAATTAATACTGATTTTTCAATATTTATATTAGATTGGTTTAAAACATGTTGTACGACATGCCCGCCCATAGAATGCCCAACTAAATAAATTTTTCCAGAAAGCATACTCAGAAATTGAGATATATCTTCAACATAATGTCGAAGGCGGCGGGTTTTATATCTGCCATCAGATGCACTCTCGCCATGTCCGCGCAAACTCGGTGCGTAGGTGTCATAACCTTTCGCAGCGAAATATGGCAACAAATTGTTTTGCCAACACCATGCACCCATGAATGCGCCATGTATGAAAACAATGGAGCCTTTTTTATCATCTGTTTGGGCAGTATGATGTAGGATTTCTAATTTTGGTAGCATCATAATATTTTACTTTTATATTTGAATTAGGAATAAAGGAAATTTAAGGAATCAAGGATGCTGTAATGCTTGGTTTTTAATAAAAAGAAGCTAAATAAAATTTGGTTACTAAAACGTATTTTAAGTTGTATTTAGATTGATTTTCAAAATTAAATATTGAAAATTAAAGGTCAAATTGTTTCCATTTTGAATTGATTTCGTTTGAAGCAATTTTACCTAATAAAATTTTGCAAAAAGCGTTCAAAAGCCGATCCCCGATCGGCTTTTAAACGCTTTTTGCAAAATAAAAAACTATGAAATAGTGATTTGCCAATTTTTATATGGATAATTCATTTGAATTCTTCAAATTGGACTTATTTTACGTCCTTGATTCCTTAAAAGTTCCTTCATTCCTAATTCAAATTATGATTTTAATTGCGCTAAAAGCCGTTGTCGGAACGCATGATAATGCACTGTAATCGTATGGCGTGGCGTGTTAATCTGTTGAAAATCAGGATGTTGCAATTCTTTTTGAATCAATTCTTGAATATTTTTTGGGCGTTTCCACTTGCCCGCAAGTTCCCGCGCCATGAGTTTAGATTGCAATTCCGAACCAGGCCAGATGCACCCAAGTGGTTGAAACAACCCTATAAAATATAAATTATCAAAAGTCGGATGCAACATTTTCAACCAAAGCGGCGGCGCACCATGACCATAATCAATCAACTTTTTGTCAAAAAACGGATGCGCAATCACGTAACCTGTACACGCCACAATCACATCATATACACCTTTTGAACCATCCGTAAAATGCACATTCTCAGCATCTAATCGCGCAATATCAGGACGCGGCTGAATTTTTCCATGCCGAATCGTATAAAATAAATCTTCATTTATCGTCGGGTGGTGCGAACCAAAAGGTGTTGTCGGATTCGGCAAACCATGCATCGCATTCGACCCATTGCGCAAACGCAACATCCATTCAATGCTTTTTTGCCAAATTTTAATGGGCAACCAATTGATATTGCCACCAATTGTATCGGAAGGCTTGCCCGCTAAGAATTTCGGCGCAATCCAATAGCCGCGCCGCCAACTTAAATCTACTTTTTGTGCGACCCGTGACGATTCAACCGCCATATCACAAGCCGAATTCCCACCGCCAATCACCAAAACACGTTTATCTTTAAAACGTTGAAACCGTTTGACTTGATGCGAGTGAATGAATTCACCTGTAAAATTCCCTTCATATTGCGGCATACGCGGCAGCCAATGATGTCCGTTGCAAACCGCTAACGCATCAAAAATGGCTGCTGATTCAATTCCATTGCGCGTCGTTGTGACACGCCATTTGTTATCATCCATTGGTTCGCAATGATTTACATAGGTTTGAAATTGTATATGCGGATATAGTTGAAAATGAGTTGCGTAACTCTTAAAATAGGCAGCTAAATGTTGATGCGACGGATAATCAGGATACTCTTGGGGCATCGGATAATCGTCATATTGTGACAGTGTTTTAGACGAAATAATGTGCGTCGTCTCAAAAACAGAAGAATGCCCTTCCGTTTCGTTGAAAACCCAATTGCCACCAACTTCATTGCCCGCGTCAAAAACGGTGACTTGATGTCCCTCGTCTAATAAATTTTTAGCGGCGGTAATCCCAGACGGACCTGCCCCAATAACAGCTACTTTTTTCATACTACTTTTTTTTTATACATGACAAAGATAATAATTTGTTCTGATGCCGAAGTATTTTTTTTGCCGCGTTTGATATGAAAAAAATTATTGTAATTTTGCAAACACATAGGAACATAGGGGACATAGGGTGCGGGGACATCTAATGACTATGTTTTGAAGTGTTTGCTAAATTTAATCCTTTTACATTTATTTAAAATGTTGATTTTCAAATACTTGTGAATGTCAAAACTAAAACCTACTTTCTTAAATGGAGCTTGCTCAGTATAAAAAATATGCGCCCTATCTTGCAATTGTCGCACTGGTCGCGTTCATTGCCTATGACAAATGGTTCAAATTTGGTTCAAATTTGGATTTTTTGAGTTGCGAAAAAGTAACTTTGAAGGTGTTTGACACCGAAATTCAAAATGAAATGGTGGATGTGCCGCTATCTTATACATTGCTCGAACCGCCTGTTGTGCGCGCCCCTGCTCAAAATGACCTTGAAAAATTGGCGCGAAGTGTCGAATGTGGGTTACATCGAGACGTTTCATACATCGTCGTCGGGCGTGTGAAGAACACAAGTTCGGAAAATGGCGTTTTTAATGTCAAATTCACGGTTGAAATAGATGGCAAAACCGCTATAAAAGATTTTGTCGTGAGTCGAGCATTGGGCGCGGGCGAAGATGGATTGTTTGGTACGGAGGTTTTTCAAGCCAAATGCAAGCCCGAACCCATTGTTAAAAAAATGCAAGTGGAGCCGCCAAGCATTCAAAAAGAAGGGCAAACCGAAGTAAAAGTTGAAAAACACATCGAAGCACCCGCGTTTAAAGTCAAAAATGAACGCAAAATAGTGATTTTGCGCAACAGTCCAAGTTTTGATGGCGGCGCGGAATCAGAGTTCAAGGTTAAGGCAGGAGATACTTTGATGTATCTCGGCGAACACGGCGAGCCGATGAAATGGGCAAAAGACGGCTCGAAAGGACAATTTTTACGCGTTCGAACCCTCAATACTTCCAATCCATTATGGATTTTTTCCACATTTGTATCCTGCCTAAAGCAATGATGAATGATATAATTAATTATATGATTTTATAATTAATTATATCAATATAATCATCATTCATTATTAAGTAATTGTCATAATTTTGTCATAATTTACCTTCCATATACCATAATGTGTCTAAAATCGTTTTAGTGCAAAAATCATTACAATCAATTTTTAAACAATTCAGTTAAAAATGAAAAGCGTTTTAGTCTCAACAATTGTTTTATTTGCATTCAGTTCAGCTGCGTTTGCGCAAAAAACGCAAAGCCAAACCACTCCTTTTGTAGTGGACGCAGCGAAAAGCACTTTCAAATGGACTGCCAAAAAAGTAACGGGTTCGCACTGGGGCAACATTAAAGTTGCAAGCGGCGTGATTCATACAGAAAACGGCAATGTCAAAACTGGCAATGTCACGATGGATATGAATTCTATCGAAGTCAAGGATTTGGAGCCTGCAAAAGGCGGTGATAAATTGACAGGTCACTTGAAAGGAGATGATTTCTTCGGCGTTGAGAAGCATCCGACCGCAAAATTGGAGATTAAATCAGTCGCGGCTGCCGCAAGTGGCGTAACTTGTGTAGCAGATTTGACGATTAAAGGCATTACCAAAGAAATTACGTTCCCTGCAACCATCGCCTATGCGGAAAATGTGATGATTGCAACAGCAGATTTTAAAATTGACCGCACGAAATGGGATATTAAATACGGTTCGGGCAGCTTTTTTGAGAATTTGGGCAATAAAGCGATTGATAATGACTTTGAAATGAATGTTAAAATCGAAGCAGTTTCTGAAAAACCTGCACCGCCACCAGCAGAAGCAAAACCTGCAAAAGCCGCTAAACCTGCTAAGAAAAATACAAGAAAAGTGCAAAAATCACATTAATTAAAAATAATCATACTTTATAATCGCCTGATTTTCATTAAATCAGGCGATTATTGTTTGTAGTTAGTTAGTTAGTAACTAAGATTTTTGCCTTAACGAATCCAGAGAATTCACGGGTAACGTTAGTTAGTTACCCACCAACTAACCAACTAAAAACAAAAATGACACCTCAAAAATGAGGTGTCACTTTCCAAATGTTGACGAAAAAAAACTATGATTACATATTTTTAGCGACTTGCTTGCCACTATCCGCAGCCTGTTTTGGCATTAAAAGCCACATTCTGCCATATTGATGAAACAATTGAGCTTTACGTTTGCCCCAATCGCCTTCACCCATATACAAATCGACATGTCCCGACCCTTTGACCGCCGAACCAACATCTTGTGGCAACAAGAATCGGTACTCATGGCGAATCAACTTGCCTTCACTGTCCACAACTGGTACCTGAGCCAGCATCACCGAACCTAACGGAAAGAATCTCTTATCAACTGCAATCGTATAGTCCGACGTTAAAGGTATATAGTATGCCCCATAAGGGTTTGACTTATTAGACTTATTATTAAAAACCGCAGCATAAGCAGCTAATAATTTCTGAGGGTTTTTATTTTCATTGGTCTCTTCTGACACAAATCGTTGATAATCCCCAGTGAAAGAGAGCATTTTCCGTTCACCGCCCGGAAAGATCAAATAAGCGATTCCTTCCGTTTTCATGCTGTAAATATCGGTTTTGTCTTTGACATAAGCGACTTCCAGCCCATCATCCTCTTTCGACTTTATATACACCGGCGTTCTGAATTCTCCTTCTGCACGCCGACGTGCCGGAATAACCGGCGAATAATAGCCTGTAAAACGCACTTGTCCTTTGCGGTCATCCCCCGCAATTTGATAAGCATCCAAAACTTCCGTTAAACTTGAAGTTTTTTTAGCGGCTTTGAATGCGGCGATTACTTGCTCCATGTGTTCGGTGGCTACTTCTAAACCACCAAAATGCTGCTTACTGGGTTGCTTGTTGGTCTTAAGCAATGCGACTTGGTTGCTCAACGCCTTCAAAAATTTGCCATCCATAGACGGCATACTTAACGTATCAAAAGAAACTTTCGTGTATAACTGTTTGAATACTTGCGGATTCTGCTTAGATGGAGTAGTTATTTGCCCAATGCTACTTGCCATCTTTTCTTTCGCTATGGGTTTTTCGTCAACATCTGGAACTTGGGAGTCAAGAGCAACTTTGGGTTGGTCTGACCCCTGTTGTCGCCGGTCAATAATCCAAACCGACACAAGTAACAACAAAGCCAGCGACGTAAGTGAAAAAATCCTTTTCATTCTACTAAAAATTTAAGGTTTAAAAATAAGGTGTCCTAACGTAAATGCGTATTCCGACGCACAACATCTTTTGTTTGTGGACACAGCGCTTGGTTTTGGCTTAACAATTTATAATTAATTTCAAAACTGACTTTTTCAAAATGTTTCATTTTGATGCTTCAATTTCTATTTCAATTCAAAATATTTTTAACATTTATCAAATAATGAAAACAGTGCCAAAAAATTCAAAAATATTATTTTTTTTTAAAATAAACTTTTTGTGGTATTAGCACCTTTTTACAATAGTTACACTTTAAGATATAGTTACTTAGCGAATATATAAAGTTCTATTTTTCAATTCATTATCTAACGTTACCAAAAACTTGCCAAATTTTTCGACAGTTTATATAAATTTTTTTATTCAAATGATAAGTAAGGAGCGACCTTTTCCAGTACAGAATCAGGTAATATCTGACTACTGCGCACGTCATTCAGTTTTGTGTAGCTCCCGTGATTAAGGCGATAGCGGATTAAAATTTCCGCTTGTTTGCGAGTCAAGTAAGGATGCTGGATTTCAGTCACCTTCACTTGATTAATTAAGATTTTTTGGAGTTGCGTACCTTCCAGCCTCAATTGTGGTAGAATGCTGTTGTAAGTACTATCCGACATACCGAAAACCTCTTTGATTTGGGAAATTCGGGTGAAGCCTCCTAAGGCTTTTCGTCGTTGCAGAATTCGTTCTGCAAAGGTAGTACCAATTCCTCGTAATTCCAAAAAATCCGTCAAACTCGCTTTATTGATATCAATGACTTTATTGTTTGTTTTTTTTAAACGATTTGTATGCTGCACGTTAGGAGCAGTGGCGGTATCCCGTCCTCTAAACCCTTGATTATCAGAAAATTGTATATATGGAGCAAATCGTTCATATTCTGCTGCCGAAAGTCCATATATTTTTTTTAAATCTTGTTTTTTATAAAACTTTCCGTTTTTATGACGAAAATTTGACAAAACTTTAACAGTTTTGGCATGCATTCCCATCAATAATAACGTTTTAGGAGCAACCGTATTCGGGTCGAAGGGAATCATCACATACGATTTTTGGCATACATCTTGCACTCCTTTTGGAGTATCTAAATGGGTCGTTTCTAAATCAATGTAACTTTCCAAACGCTCATAATCTTCGGTTTTCAAACCGTAAATTTTTTTTAAATCTTCTTTTTGGAAAAAAACGCCGCCTTTTTCACGAAAGTGAACAAGCGTCGTGGCAACTTTCGGAGTGAGTCCGAGTGTTGTCAACGTTTCCATATCTGCCGTATTGGGATTGAACGAAAACAAGTTTTGAGACTTGCCGTCGTTTGGAAACATGAGATTGTCACGAGTTGCGTTCGCTTCCAAAGCTATGAGTTCTTTAAAAAGATTTGTATTATTATCGTTAGTTTTGTTTAGTTTTTTTTGAAAAAAAGGATATGTTTCGGGTGCAGCCCAAAGCATACAAGTTAAAATCGTAATTCCGAACAATCCGTTGCGTTCGCTGCGGGTATGTCGAAAATAATAATTGAAGTTTTGTCTCACAGTGCCGAGTTTTAGGATTCACAAAATGATTTTTGAAAACCGATAAAATTTATTTTTTATCGTTGCTTTGTTCCAAAAAGCATTTTATGTCGAAAACGATGTAAAAATAATATTAAAATTGGAATCTAAAAACTAAATTTTAAAAAAAAATAATTAATGATTCAACTTTAACATCCATGCACCCTTTTCGCCAATATCGTAGTAAGAAATTCCTAATTGTTGACATTCCTTTTTCCAACGTATAACATTGGTTTTTTGATTCGACGTATTAAAAATAATTTGCTTGAAATTATTTAGTTTTTTGAGTTCAGACATTGAAATATCAGGATTATCAACAATTAGTAGATACTGTTCTACCCAATTGTTTGGCAAAGATGCAACTTTTTTTTGAAACTTGTCAAGTACCCTTAGATAAACACCTCTAAAATAGATACTGTTTTTGTTGTAAAAAATACATGTGTCTTTATAACTTTCATTTAAACTACAATCTGTAAAAGAATTGATATTCATTACCTTATGATACTTTTGGGATAACCGAGTGCGGGTGTTTTTGTGACAGTTTTCCGAAAAAAAAGTATAACATTTTTTTTCCTTCAATATGTCAATAAGGGTATTTTTGCCTGAATCATAGACAATAATACCACAATATTGGTAATTTGACCACGCTTGAAACGCATCCTGCGTGGCTATAACACTTGTTAGAAACATACCATACAGTACCCAATTTAATCGCCGTCGTTGAATGGCTATCGTCCAACATATTAAAATTCCGTATAGAATGAAAACGACGCTTCCTGTTACCCAAGACACTGAATGCACTGCCGCAGGCAAATTTTGCACGAGTCGAATGCTGCCATTCATCCAATTGATGAAAACTTGTAATAACTTCCCTATTATCGGGCTGAAATAAGGCAAAAAAGGGTCGGTCAGCAACAAAACAATGCCAATATAGAGGGCAATTGTTGAAATCGGTATCGCTAACAAGCCTGATAACCAAAAATAAGTGGGGAATTGTCCAAAATAATATAAACTAATCGGCAAAGTCGTTAATTGTGCTGCTAAACCAATTGCGATGGTTTGCCACACGTATTTCAATATTTTTGATTTGAAATACAACTGTTTATAAATTTTAGAATAATATAATATGATGCCCAACACCGCAAGATATGACAGTTGGAATCCGACATCAAACAATTGATACGGATTCCAGAGCAATAATAGAAAGGCAGAAATCGCCCATATATGATACATGTCCGTCGAGCGATGCAACGCCCGACCGATATAAAATAAGCTAAACATGGCAGCCGCCCTTAACATGGACGCACCAGCACCCGTCAATAACGTAAAACCCCAGACCGAAATGAACAAAATGCTGGTTCTTAAATAACTCCAGGTACGACTGCCTGACATTTGGAACTGAAATAGAAAAATTAGCGCACTATAAAGCAACCCGACGTGCATGCCCGACACTGCCAGCAAGTGCATAGCACCTGTGTCTGTGTAAGCGGTTGCGAGGTCTGCGTCCACTGCGTCTCGGTACCCCAAAATCAGCGCAGCCGCAACCGAAAATGCCTCATCCGTTGCTAAATACTTCCTCAATATTTGAATGCAGCGTTCTCGACAATCATAAGCGAATTGCATCAATGGATTGCCTCGATTTTGAGCCAATCGCTGCACTTTAGAAATTTCCGAAAAACTTTGATAATGAATGTTTTTATAATGCAAAAAACGTTGAAAATCAAATGAATATGGATTCGTTGGTGCAGATACAACCGCTACTTTTGCGCGAAACGCTAACTCATCTCCATAATGAAGCATTGAGTTCGTAGTATCTTTTCTTAATTGTAACCATAAATTGCCGTTTGTAGTAAAAGAGTGTTCACTGTCGAAAACGTTTTTTACCTGTACGGTGACTCGAATATACTTTAACTTTTCGGTAATATCAACTACAATGCCTTTGAAGGCAATTAATGAATCAGGCTTGCAAAATCGGCTAAAATGTTGTGGCGAATGGCGGTCATCACATTTCCACGCGGAAAATTGACCGATTAGGTACCAAAACACGATAATCGCAGTTCCAAAAAAGCCTTTTTCTGGAAAAAAATACGCAACTATTAACCATAACAATCCAATTAGGCATAAAACATGGAGCATCATTGATGAAAAGCCGATTCCATACACTATTGTCAAAATGCCGCCCACATAAGGCAACCATAAACGCAATATCGGATACGCATTCCAATGTATTATTTTTCTCATGTATGTTATGGTTTCTCTCACAATATCGCCTTCTTTCAAATTTGAAGTTGGGCGGTTTTGATTTTAGATTTAAAAGTCGGGTATGTATTTCCTTAGCGCAAAGGTAAATGAGTTTTTTCAAATTACAAAAACAGTTAATTTATATATGTCTTTTTACCCATTGTATAAATCATTGTATGAATACAATTTTATTTTTTTTTAATTTTTAAAGAATTGAAAAAGATGTTTTTTATACAACCAAAAAAAGATAAATTAGGGTTTTTGAAGCGAACAAATGAGCGAAAAAAAAATTTATAATTTCTATTTATTTTTTTTTTCATTATATTTTTTTTGCCCATATTGTGAACACATAAGGACATAGGAGACATCATTTATATTAATTCTATGTCTCCTATGTTCGTATGTATTTGCAATTTGGCATTCCGAATTTAGAAATGTATATTTGCGTTTCTATTTACAGATTAATTGTTTTAGTAGCATGAAAAAAAATTATCCCAAATCAATTCATTGGTTATCAATGAGTTGCATTGTTTTAATGTGCCTACGCATGCCTGCGCAGACGCTTCCATCTGGTGCGCAAGTCACCACTTTTCATTCCGAAGTTGACGATTCTGAACAACCTTACGGGCTTTATTTGCCCGAAAATTACAATCCCAGTCAAAAATATCCTTTGGTTATCATGTTGCACGGCGCGGGTTCCAATCATCGGTTGGCATTGCGGCGCGTTTTCGGCAAGAGTAACACGCCTGAGGAGAATGATGTGGAAGCGAGTCGGTATTTTCCGCCGTTTCGGAAAGTGAATTATATTGTGGCGAGTCCGTCGGCTCGCGGCACGATGGGTTATCAAGGCATCGCAGAAAAAGACGTTTTGGACGTTTTGGAGGATGTAAAAACGCGTTTTTCAGTGGATGACGAACGGGTGTATCTGACTGGATTGTCTATGGGCGGCGGCGGCGCGCTCTGGATTGGGTTGAATTACCCCGATAAATGGGCGGCAATTGCGCCCGTTTGCCCCGCAACGTTGGATGAAACGATTCAGTTTCTGCCAAATAGTTCTAATTTACCGATGCATTTTTTTCAAGGTGCGGCGGATCCTGTCGTCAAAGTGGATTCTACAAAACAGTGGATTGCGCGTTTGAAAGCGGAGGGCGCGGCGATTGAATACAGCGAATATGAGGGTGTGCAACACAATAGTTGGGTGAACGCATATCAAGAAGGTTTTATATTTGACTGGTTTGCCAAGCATAAACGCAATCGTTTTCCTGATAAAATCCAATTTTCGACCCCCAATTTGAAACATGGAAAAGCGTGGTGGTTGCAATTGGAATCTATCGCAGTGGGCAAAGTGGCGCGTATAGATGCCGCTTTTACGAATCCTAATCAATTGAAAATCAATACAATAGATATAAATGCGTTCACGCTATATCTTGGCAAGCATCCAAAATTTTCTGCTGAAAAAATTTTAAAAATTCAAATTGATACTCAAACCTTGCGGGTTGTGATGATGGATTCGGTGAGTTTGCTCAAAGAGGGTAATCATTGGCGTGCGAATCAATTTTTTACACCCGCGCCCAATGCAAAACGAAAAGGCGCGGAAGGAAATTTGGTAGAAGCGATTGCAGACAGACATATATATGTGTACGGGACGGCGGATAATCCACCTGCGGCGGTGTTGGAAAAGCGGCGTTTGGAGGCAGAAAAGGCAGGGAATTGGTCTCTTTATCGAGGCGAATTTTTGAAACGTGTGATGATTTTTCCTCGTGTGTTGAGCGATAAAGAAGTGCGTCCTTCGGATTGGAAAATGGCGCATTTAATTTTGATGGGAACGGTTAAAACCAATCTTTGTATGGCTAAAATAGCCAATAAATTGCCACTGCAATTGACAGATACCACTGGAAAATATGGTTTATTGTATATTTTGCCATCGGAAAATAATCATTACATTGTGATTAATTCAGGGATTCCTGCGTTGGATGTGCCTGAAGCGGATACGAATACTTGGAAAAAAAGATGGTTTCCGCCGATGGCTTTGGCTATGAGCAAATTGAAAGATTTTGTTTTATATGATAAAAATAAAATAATTATAAATAATTGGTTTGACGAGTATTGGCGTATTAAGCCTGAGGATGCAGCTATTTTGAAAAAGAGTAAAGTAATACAATTTTAAGTAATGATGAATGATGAATGATGAATGATTCATCATTCATCATTCATCATTCATCATTATTTCGCAAGTGGTTTTTCTTTTTCAATCCAAGCATGAATCCCACCTTCCAATTCATATATATCTTTAAAACCATATTTTACTAATAACTCAGTCGTTTTAATGCTCCGTCCGCCTGCCGCACAATAAAGCAAAATCGGCTTACTTTTATCCAAAGCTTTCAAACGGTCTTTGAAATCCGAATCACGGAAATTGTAATTTTGGGAGCCTTCTAAGCGGTCAAGCACAAATTCTTCAGGTGTGCGTACATCAATTAATTGGACTTTCGTACCCAATTCATTCAACATTTTTTCAAAAGCATCTGGGTTGAGTTTTGTCTGCGCAGTTGCGTTGCAAGCCAAGAGGAGGGTGCAATAAAATACGATTGATTTTAATATAAACTTCATGAGTTTAAAAAAGTTATTGTTTTAAAACTTAAATGGTTACGAATCAATTCAATAAATAGTATTAAAAAAATTTATTTTAAAAATATGCCTTTTCCACAACCGCATGTGGTGGCTCGCTATCCCGCTCAATTGGATTCTCACCCGAACTATTTGTAGGCGGTTCGCTTTGAAAAGACAGTTCATCAGTGCTGTCGGGTAGAGTCAATAACGTTATCATAGACGACAGGATGAGCAATACCCAAAAAAAATATCCCATTTACTTAGTATGCTTTAATTGGTGGTTAATTTTTATTTCCCGTATAATTTTGGTTGCTTGTATCATCCTTCTTGCAAAATTGTTGCCTTTTTTTGAATTCACCAAATCTTTTTTCGTTTCGGAATGAATAAAAAATGTAATTTGATTGTTAGAAACAATAGTGCCATGCCAAAAACCATTTTTAGTTGGGTTTAAACCGTCATTAACGTTTCATTTGCTTTATTTTTGCAAAAAAGAGGCAAATTTTATTTGCCAATAAAAAAGTATTTTATTTTTTAAATGCAAAATAAAATATTATTTTATTTTGCATTTGAACGCTCAAAAAATGGTTTTAAAAAATATTGTTTCTTTTTCATCAAAAAACAAAATAAAATTGGACAATTTGAGCAAAAAAGCCGATCCCCGATCTGACATTTCCCCTTTTTTTCAGTATAAAATTTGGCTTTTTAAAAACAAAAAAAAATCTGACCATTTGAGCATTTTTGTCATTTTTGTGTAGAAAAAATTAAATTTATACTCAATTTATAAAAAAAATATTCAACTTTGCCCAATAAAAATTTATTTTTCACTGCTCAACATAACGTCTATGAATCGAAGGGAGGCCATGTCCAAATTGGCACTATTAGTCGGAGGCACATTTTCCGCGCCGACGCTTAATGCTATCAATCATATCGGTTTGAGTCCGATGTCGGTTGATGTTGCGTTCACGTTAAACGAGGTGCAGCGTAAAATCCTCGCCGAAGTTGCGGAACATATTATTCCAAAAACAGATACGCCTGGTGCGAAAGATGCGGGTGTGCCTGCATTTGTCGAAATGATGCTCAATGACTGTTACAAAACGCCTGAACATAATAGTTTTTTGGCGGGTTTGAATGATTTAGACAGTAAAAAGTTTTTAAATCAAGACAATGCTAAACAAATTGAGTTATTAAAACAGGTCGAAAGCGACACCAAAGAATTGATGAAGGCTTATCAAGTGAAGCAAATCAAAGTTGGGGATGGTGTTGATAAGGAGACAATGGATGGAAAATTGGGGGTTCCATTCTGGCGATTGATGAAGGAATTAACGTTATTCGGCTATTACACGTCTGAAAAGGGGCTTACCGCGTCGTTTGATTATCAGCCGATTCCGGGCAAATTCGAAGCGACAAAGTATAAAACGGGGCAAAAAGCATACTATCATTAATGAATGATGAGTTTTATAATTCATAAGTTATAAGTAATTGGACAAAAGGAGATATAACAACCTTTGGAAGGTTTTAAACCTTCCAAAGGTTTGATAATCAATAATTTATAAGTATTGTTTGTTATCATACTTCTTTTGACACATTACTTACATACAAACTATTCATCATTCATCATTTATCAGTTATTATTAAAAAAATTATGAATATCAATATAGAAGCTATTAAAAAAAGAACTTATGATGCGATTGTTGTAGGTTCGGGCATCACGGGCGGTTTTGCTGCTAAAGAATTGACCGAAAAAGGTTTAAAAGTGGCGGTTTTGGAGCGCGGACGCGAAATCAAACATGTCACTGGTTACGAAACGGCTAATAAAGATCCGTGGGATTTCGCACATCGCGGTAGACCTGACAATATGGCAGCCGAACAATATTGGGCGGGCATTCGCACAGGTTACACTGCGAATGAGGAGCATCGTCATTTGTTTGAAAACGATAAAGAAAATCCTTATTTTGAAAAAAAAGGTGGTTTTGACTGGTTGCGGGCGTATCATACGGGCGGAAAGTCATTGTTATGGGGTCGTCAATCGTACCGTTGGAACAAAGCGGATTTTGAGGCGAATGCCAAAGATGGGATTGCGGTAGATTGGCCGCTTCGATATGAAGATTTGGATTCATGGTACACGTATGCTGAAAAATTTATAGGTGTTTCGGGGCAAAAAGAGGGTCTGGATGTGTTGCCCGATGGTCATTTTTTGCCGCCGATGGCGATGACTGCACCTGAAATTCATTTCAAAAACGCCATTAGTAAGTTAGGTCGGACGGCTACATTGGGTCGGACGGCGCATTTGACGCAACCCGAACCGCAACATACGGCTTTGGGACGCGGCACTTGTCAGTTTCGCAATAAATGTATGCGTGGTTGTCCGTTTGGCGCGTATTTCAGTTCGTTATCGGCGACGTTGCCTGCGGCGGCGAAAACAGGACGCTTGACGATGATTCATAATGCGATTGTGATGGAAGTCATTTATGATGAAAAGAAACAACGGGCAACAGGCGTTCGTGTGATTGACCAAATCACGAAAGCGGTGACGGAATATTATGCAAAAATTATTTTTTTGAATGCGGGCGCGATTGGTTCGACCTCTATTTTGATGCAATCGAAGTCAAATCGGTTCCCGACAGGGATGGGTAACGAGAGCGATCAATTGGGACGCAATTTGATGGATCATCATTTGAACGTTGGCGCAAGTGCACAGATTGAAGGTTATTTGGATGATTATTACTTTGGCAGCCGTCCGAATGGGCTTTATATTACGCGTTTTCGGAATTGGGGCAAGGACAAACGGGATTATTTGCGCGGTTTTGGGTATCAAGGCGGTGCGAGTCGCGGCGGTTGGAATCGCGGTACGAATATGGACGGTTTCGGCGCGGGCTTCAAACTCGAAATGACACAGCCTGGCAGTTGGTCATTTGGGTTCACGGGTTTTGGCGAAATTTTGCCCGACCCGAATAATCGGTTTACATTGAGCGACAAAAAAGATAAATGGGGCTTGCCGATTTTGTCTTTTGAAACGCAATTTGGTGAAAACGAGTTGAAAATGCGGGTAGATATGATGAATGATGGCGCGGAAATGCTGGAAGCGGCGGGTTTCAAAAAAGTGACACCTTATAATAGTGACAAAACGCACATTGGTTTGGGGATTCACGAAATGGGGACGGCGCGCATGGGCAAAGACCCTAAAACGTCGGTTTTGAATAAGTGGAATCAAGTGCATGCGGTGAAAAACGTGTTTGTAACGGATGGTGCGGGCATGGTTTCGGCATCGTGCGTAAATCCTTCGTTGACTTATATGGCAATGACAGCGCGGTCTGCGGATTTTGCAGTGAGCGAGTTGAAAAAGAAAAATTTGTAAATAATTGATTTAGAATATATTATAGATAGTTCAGAATATTGATAAGTAGAATTATCAATATTCTGAATCCTATTTTAATTATCTAACAAGTAAGCTGCGACCTCAAACTGTTCTTTGATGAATAGCTTTTAGCCATTTTGGGTTCGATTTAGGTTTGCCTGCATAGACAATTCTGGTTAACAACGCAGTAGCGTAAAAGGAAGCATTTTAAAAATGAAGGGCGTAAAAAATTGATTTTCAATCTTTTACGCCCTCCATCTTTAAAGTTTCGTAGTTGCTAATTCAAATATTATTTGAATGGATTACTCCATTTTTCTTCTGTGGCGACACTTGTATCTGTCAACGTTTTCAAAAAAGCAACCAAAGCGGCTTTTTGCGCAACCGTCAGATTCATCCGAACAGGATTGCCATTCGCATCTTTGAGTGCGTTTGACAAAGTTGGATGATTTTTGATGCCACTATTATAATGTTCGACCACTTCTTCCAACGTTTTGAAACGCCCGTCGTGCATATAAGGCGCGGTCAATGCAATATTTCTCAAACTGGATGTTTTAAATCTGCCTTTGAAAAGGGCAATTTGCGGAAACGTCTCGCCCGCACCTAAATCGGTTGTAGATGCCGCATCAATCCCATTATTGGCGGGCCCTGGATTATCATTGATAAATGCTTCCGTTGTGTGGCAACCAAAACACGCGCCGCCTTGTGGAATCGGTTGTAAAAAAAAGTTCTTACCCGTATTTTCTTCGGTGGTGAAGTTCGGAAAGGGTGCGCCAGGCATGGTAACTTGCGCCCTGCCCAAATCATATTTGGCATTCGTGCTGACGATGCTTCTGACGAATTGCGCCAACGCTTTTGAAATGCGGTCACTTGTCACCGCTTTGTCGCCAAATGCTTTGGTGAATAAATCGGGATAATAGGTTTGCGCATTCACGCGCTCGACCACACCCGTCAAGGTCATGCCCATTTCGACCGCATCTTGAAATGGCATTAACACTTGTTCTTCGAGGGTTGCAGCACGCTCATCCCAGAAAAAACGACCGCGTTGATAATATCGAGTATTGATTAACGACATCGAATGTCTGCGTGTGTTGCCGCCCGCGAAACCTTTGCTCAATGTCAAGGTGTCTGCGAAACCTTTGCTTTGCAAATGGCAGGATGCACATGAAATCGTCCGATTAGAACTTAGATTTTTGTCGTAAAACAAGACACGACCGAGTGTTGCACCGTCATTTGTGACAGGGTTAGAAGCGGGCATATTGTCCGTTGCGGTGACAGCAGTGGGAAGCGGGCCTCCTGAATTGGTTGTAAAATGACTCGGCAAATTTAAATTAGCGTAATTAAACGCTGTTGTAGGCAAATTTAACGGGTTTACGGGCGTAACAGGCGTATCAGTCGCTTTGTCGCAAGCGGCTAACCACATAAAAAGGCTGCCGAATCCTATAATAATCCATTTTTTCATTTAAATAATTTAAATTCTTAGACGGTCATTTTAATGAAAAGTTTAAAATTGTGATAAATGCTTATTCAATTTTTAACTTATTCAAATTTAATCAATGTAACGTTTTTTGGTAATTTTCATTGTATCTTTCAAACAATCAATCCACATTCAGGCAATCATATATAAAAAGCCGTCTGTTTCAGCACCTTTGAGATTCCAAAACAGACGGCTTTTTATATAGATATGCTTATTGATACTAATTCATCGAGAATGCAGGTACCCGTTCAGGCAACACATGATGAAAAGTCAATAAATTAATATGATGTTTCAAGTAGCGCGCTAACGGCAACTGATGCAACATTTCTTCCACTTCGCGTTCGGAAGTAGCCAGAAAAATAGCCCATAATTTCCCTTTTTCCATAGAAAGCGCGTAACTGAGCAATTTGCCTTCGTTAAAGTACGTATTTACTTTTGCCCGTTGATAAGGGATGAGTTTTTGAAAACGCTCACCAATCATTTGAGGCAAGGTAAATTCGACCATGTATTGAAATTTTTCGCCATCCATTGTTTGAATCTGTTGGATTTTTGATGAAGAAACGATTGTTCACGCATCCGCGTTTGCATTAAAACACAAATAAAGGTAAGATGTTTTGCATTTGCAAATTATTCTTGTAAAGATTTAAAAAATAATCTTTTTGGGGTGTTATTATGCTACTGAGTTGTTAAGGTTATAATATGTTTTTTCCCGCAGATTCTCGCAGATTTTCTTTGGAGTCTTTTGCTGCGAAAATCTGCGAAAAAAAAACATATTATAACTTTAACAACTCATTAGCATATCAGAAACCTTAAAGGTTTCCGAAACACGACTTTCCTTTAAACCGTCAAAAGTTTCTTCACTGCGGCAGAAATCACCGCCCCTTCCGCTTTTCCTGCTAATTTTTTATTCGCCGCGCCGATGACTTTGCCCATATCTTTGGGAGAAGTCGCGCCGATTTCCGCAATGATGTCTTTTAAAATCACTTCTAATTCATTGGCACTCAACGCTTTCGGCAAATAGGTTTCCAAAACAGCAATTTCAGCTTTTTCAATCACCGCCAAATCCATGCGATTTTGTTTCTCATAAATGCCAAGACTATCTTTGCGTTTTTTCACCATTTTCTGCACCATCGAAATCGCTTTATCTTCCGTCAAGTCTGTACCACGCGTTTTTTCGTCGGTGTTGAATAATAAAATTTCGGCTTTAATGGCGCGAACCGTGCGCAAAGCCACTTCATTTTTGGCTTTCATGGCTTCTTTTAAGTCATGATTGATTTTTTCTGGAAAAGTCATGATAATAATTTTAAAAATTGGACATATAATTCGTAATTTTCGGCATCGAAACACACAAAAATTACTTTTTCAATCGCATCAGGATAATTGGATAATTCTGTTAAAACGGTTTGAATTGCCGTTTTTGCCGCCAAATCTTTTGGAAAACGGTAAACACCCGTACTTATATTTGGGAAAGCAACCGTTTTTAACCCATTTTCGACACAAAGTTCTAAACTCTTTTTATAACAACTTGAAAGCAAATTTAGTTCCCATTGCGACTGATTGCCACCATTCCAAATCGGGCCCACCGTGTGAATCACTTTTTGCGCGGGCAAACGCCCCGCAGTCGTAATGACAGCATTGCCCACTCTGCAACCGCCTTGCCGCAATACAATATCGTGGCATTCGGCTAAAATTGTCCGTCCACCTGCGCGGTGAATCGCGCCATCTACGCCGCCGCCGCCCATCAGTCGGCTATTTGCGGCATTCACGATGGCATCCGCCTCTATTTTGGTGATGTCGCCTTGCAAAACGCTTATTTTTTCAATCATATTATTTTTTTATTTGCAAACACATAGGAGACATAGATAGCGTTCGCCCATTATTTTGTCTTTGCGAAGGTCATCTAAGAAAAAGATTGAATGTATAAAAAATTATCTTCCACGAATTTGGTCAATCAACTCAATCGTTTCTTGCAAGCCTGGTAAGATGCGCACTCTATCAGGCACACGCAACAATGGCGACATCACTTGATACCCCGTCAATAAGATTTGGGAACATCTAAAATGTTCCACCAAATCATCCACATATTTTTGCAACGTCGTCCGCAACGGTTCTTCATTCAACATCGTGAATAAATACGTCGGCTTATGAATGCGATACGCATCACACAAATCTGCTATTTGAATATTCACGCCCAAATAAACCACTCGTTGCCGCCTACTTTTCAACAAATAATGTAAAAAAAGCAAACTTAATTCTTGATTATCGCCTTCGGGCAGATACAACATAAATGTCGCTGCATCGCGGTTCGGAACAATGGGTTCGCGGTCAATCGCCGCAATAATTTTCTGCCGAACCAAACTACTCATAAACGATTCTTGCACAGGGCGCAGCGAACCCGTCAACCACAACACACTCAATTTGCTTAAAAATGGGTAAATAATTTCAAGCATCGTTCGTTCAAAACCAATTTGTTGTATATTAGCAGCGAAAACACGAGCAAATTTGCATTCATCCATTTCAATCATGGCAATCGTCATCGCATCGGTTTGGGTATCGTTGTCAAAATTGACTTCGGAGATAGCCGCCACTTTATCAGCGATGTCGTGCCGATTCATACACGCCAATTTTGAGATTTTGAACCCATTTTTATTTAAAAGCGCGATGTTCAACAAAAATTTAAGTTCCCCATCTTCATAATAGCGAATATTGGACTGAGTGCGACGAGGACAAATTAATGCGTAACGTTGTTCCCAAATCCGTATCGTATGCGCTTTTACGCCAGAGAGGGTTTCTAAATCTTTGATAGAATAAACAGCCATTAGATTGTGGATTGTAGATTTCGGATTTTGGAATGTGGATTTGTCGCTTTTTCTGATTGTAAAATATTGATTTTCAATATTTTATGAATATTCATTCCGAAATAGATTGAATTTTGGAATGAAGGATTTTCAATTCATAATAAATTGATTTTCAATGACTTGCAAAAGTTGAAACTTACATTGCAAAATTCGAAATCGCATACAAAATTTCAATTTTTCAATAACAAATAGTTGCCCAAATGGTTTCAAAAAATTTTTTTTTTAAAATTTTTAAAATTAAAATATGAGTTGATATTCGTATAAATTTAAAAAATGTTTATTTTTAACCTAAATTTCAAAAATACGGTTTTTTAGGTTAAAATCGTTATAAGTTTGCCACGAATTACACGGATTTGTATTTTTTTTTTCTTGGTAAAAATGCGTTTAATTCGGAGCAAATCCTCTTGAAAACAGTCCAAATAAAAAAAAGGTTGCGAATTTTTCAATCAAAATAAGTTTTTATTATCATTTTCATAAAAAAAAACGCCTATGAAGTTTTATAACTCTGTCAAGAAAATACAGATGAATTGGCTCTTAACAGGTTTAGTGTTGTTTTTGGCGCATTTCGCCCGTGCGCAAAACTGTTCTTACAGCCTCAAACTCATGGATTTGGGTCGAAATGGCTGGGGAACTGCTGGCATGCTCGTCCAAATCACGGGGCAACGCGATAGTATTTATCGGCATGTTGTGGGTGATTCTTCGCGGGTCGCGCTGTCGGTGCGTCAGGGCGACTCGATTCGGTTGACTTATATGCGCTCCAATGACCTTTCGGATGGGCAAAATCGGTTTGTGCTCTACGATGTCAACGGCGATACGGCTAAAGCGGGACAAGGTACGCTGGTCGGGAGTGGCGATCCGTTCGTTTTTGCAGAAATCGCGTCTTGTGCGAGTTGTCGCCGCACGAGCAATATTCAACTGCGTCGAGTTTCGGCAACATACGTCCAATTGCATTGGGATATTGTGGCTGCGGACGCGTCGGGTTATGCGGTCGAATATGGGGCTGTTGGTTTCCGCCCTGGTACAGGAACGGTTAAAACCGCTTTGGATACCTTATATTATTTGACGGGTTTGCGCGAATTTACAGAATATGATGTTTATGTATCATCTGTATGTGGCGGAAACAAAGGGGCTTACGGTCAACCGATGACTTTTAAAACGTATTATGCGACTGATGTAGCGGTGATTGATTTGGTGAATCCATTAAGCCGTTGTATGATGGGGGTGGATACGGTCAAGATTATGATTAAAAATTTTGGTGGCACGCCGCAGACTTTAATTCAATTCCGATACAGTATTAATGGTGCGCTTGGCGCGGTCACGCCGCCGCAAGATGGCATGTACACGGGCGTTATCAGCAAAGATAGTGTGGCGGTCGTCAAATTTAAGATTCCTTACGATTTTTCTGTCCCAGGCGATTATGATTTTAAAGCATGGGTGGAAGTTCGGGGCGATTCGGTTACGCCAAACGATACGTTTAGAACGGTGATTACCTCCGTGCCAACCATTACGAATTTACCTTATATTGCAGGTTTTGAACCGAATCGCGGCGGCTGGACAATCGGACGCGAAAGTAAATTTTCAAGTTGGGAACACGGCAAACCGAATGATTTGAATGGTAATATTATTTCGGCAGCAAGTGGCGAAAAGATTTGGACAACAAATTTAATTGGGAATTACAATAATAATGAAAAATCTTATTTGTATTCTCCTTGTTTAGACTTCTCTTTTGCATTGGTTGACCCAGAAATTTCGTTCAGTTTAAACCACAATACCGAATCCACTTACGACGGCATGCGGCTCGAAGGCACAAAAGACAATGGCGCAACGTGGACGACAATCGGCACTCGCGGCGTTGGTGTAAACTGGTACAATAATAATGTACAAACATTAGGCAGCACAGGTTGGACGGGCAATTCCAATGGTTGGATTATTGCGAAAGATACGTTGCGCGGGTTCAAAGGCAATGCAAATTGTCGGTTGCGTTTTGTGTTTGCGTCTGATTTGAGCGTGAATACGTATGATGGCATTGGGATAGATAATGTGGTGATTCGCCTCCCTATCACAACCGATTTGGCAGCAGCGAATGCAAACAATAAAGATAAAACAATTTGTGGTAGTCCGAACGATAGTTTGACGATTAAAATTACGAATTTAAGTAATATTCGTCAATATCGTTATGTAGCGAATTATCGCGTGAATGGCGGTGCTGTTGTGACGGAAAACATTGATTCACTGAATATTATACCTGGTGGTTCTGCGTTATATACCTTTAGAGCAGCGTTTAACTCCACGATAGATGGCAATTATAAAATTGAATCTTGGGTCAAATTAGTGAACGACCCTGCGGCATACAACGATACAACGACTTTGATTTTCAGTCGAGCCGCCGCAGTAGGTTTGCCGACCGTGCATAATTTTAACAATTATCAATTGCCTACAAATTGGAATTTGTCACGGGCAGCATCGGGCGTAGAGCGCGGCGGACATGGCAATCGTGGAACCAATGGTTACGTTTACGCGAACCTATACACGGGCGCAGGACGCAATTTCTCACTCACATCTGGAAAATTAGGATTGGTAAGACCTTTGGATTCAATGAGTTATGACTATCGAGTGGTTGACAATAGTGCTACATTTGCAGGTTATAACATGGCTACCAATGATACAATTTTCGTAGAAGCTGCCAGTTGTGGTGGTGCTTGGGTTGGTTTGGACACCGTTTTTGCGGGCAGACATATTGTGGATACTTTATATAAAAATCGGAAATTGTCGTTGCGGAATGTTTCGGGTGGCAATATTCAAGTGCGGTTCCGCATCAAATCAACGACGAGCGATTTCAGTGGATACTTTGTAGATTTAGATAATATCAATTTCTTCGGTTGCCAACAATTGGCTATCGTCGGAACGGTGACGGATTCGCGCCTTTTCGCGTCGAATGATGGACGGATTGTGGCAGCTGCGACAAATGGTTTGCCACCTTACACGTACACATGGACTTATTTTAACAATCCAAGTGCATTGACGGGCAACAATATCAGCAATTTGCCTTCAGGTACGTACACGGTACGGGTGACGGATGCGCGAGGCTGTTTTGATGAAAAAACGTTTACGGTGAGCTTTGGCAACAAGGTTTTTGAAGTGGGTTCTGCGATTGCGAAAGTGCAATTAGCTCCGAATCCGACGACGGGCGTGACGTTTTTGAACGTGTCATATAATAAAGCGATGGATGCAAAAGTGCAAGTTTATCGGATTACGGGTCAATTGGTGTATGAGACGGAAAGTCGGCAGAGCCAAGAGGCAAGTTATGAGTTAGATTTGGGCAATTTTGCGGCGGGCATGTATTTAGTACGCATCACGGCGGAAAATAAAACGTATATAGAGCGATTAATGAAACAATAAAAGTTGATGAATGATAAATTATATAATTCATTGATAATCAATATTTTATTCATTCATCATTCATCAATATTTTCGATTTTTAGGATTCTGCTACAAAATGTATGAATTACTGCACCTAAGTAGTCAATAATTTTGTTTCAAGCATCTTGTAAAAAACGTTTTAGGAGTATTCCTAAAACGTTTTTTTTATGGTTTAAAGAGCCGTTTCCGAAATGACATTTTAAACCATTGATTATCAATGATTTAAAATGCTGTTCCCCAAATAGCATTTTAAACTGATACGCCACAACCACAGTCAACAGCCATTTGCATCGCTGTTGAGTGTGGTCATAAGTTAAAACACCATTTTAAAAAGTGTAGGAAATTAGAAGATTCATTTTCTCAATAGCATTCGATAGATTGTGGTTTTTATGCTTCGTAAAAAAATGATTTTCAAGGAATTATAAAAAATCCGCAATCTGCAATCCGCAATCCAAAATCCGAAACCCTATTTGATTTTGCCTTCCAGAATGACTAAACGCTGTTCGACTTGCTCTAAAAATGTCCATAGGTCTGTGATACTACGACTCCTTTTGTGATAATCAATACTTGCCTCAGCCACTTGTAAAAGTTGCTCCTCTCGAAAAATAGGCTGATCAGGCACATCCAACCGTTCAATTCGCTCCATACAAAGGCGACGCGCACTTAACCCTGTTAACTTTTCCATCTTAAAAATAAACCATATATCAGGTTCATTGCGTCCGCTTTCATACGACTGATAAACAGGGCGTGTCACCTCAAAAATATCCCCCATATCTGCTTGAGTTCGCCGCCATTGCAATCGAATGGTTTTTAAATTTTCTGACAATTCAGACATATTTTTTATAAAAACAATTTATATATTTAACTTATTGACTTTTAATACATTAATAAAAAAAATTTTTTGGGCGTGAAATTTAAAGTAATCAAATTTTACCACAAATTTCAATGCGTTACACAGCATATTAATTTTGTTTTAAAATAAGCCTTTTTGAGAATTCACACTAATTTTGAGGAAAAAAAGCATAAAAATTGTATTTTCTAACAGAACGTATGCTAAAAAAGGTTCTTTTGAGAGCGATTTGAGTCGGAAATGAGGCTTGAAAGTTGGTTTAAAATTTTTGATTTTTCAACTCTGTAAGTTGAAACGTTAATTATTAAAAATAGCAATTTGCATAGCGGTTTATGCAACGTTGAGGTGGTTTAAAAGTTGCTCGAATCTATTTTTTTGCTTAACTTGCGCCAAAGTTTTAAAACCATTCAAACAATATGAAATATAATGTACAACAATTCGTTGCGCGGCAAATGATGGGCGAAAAATTAAACTTTTTGTTTTTTTGGGGACATCGCCCTGCGCGAGACGGGCGTATCACACCATCTTGTTTCAGTCAATGGTGGGCGGAAAATCCGTTTAAAGTCGGCGATATGGTTTATCAAACGGCAGAACATTGGATGATGGCAGAAAAAGCGCGGCTTTTCGGCGATAAACATCATGAGCAGTTGATTTTGAAAGCGAATTCTCCTGGTGCAGCAAAAGCATTAGGACGCAAAATTCAGAATTTTGATGATGTCATTTGGAATCAAGCCAAATTTAATATTGTAAAAATAGGCAATATCCATAAGTTTAGCCAACCCAATTTAGCGAATTTCCTCTTGGCAACGGGCGATACAATTTTGGTGGAGGCGAGTCCAACCGATAGCATTTGGGGAATTGGTATGGAAGCGACGCATCCTTCTGCGCCATTCGTGCAGGCTTGGCGGGGCGAGAATTTATTAGGTTTCGCACTGATGGAAGTTCGAGAAGATTTGTTGCAAAATCAAAACTAAATTGAATTTGTTATTAAAAATAACAAATTGATATAAATTGAAATTTTATTAATAATAAATAACAAGTTTATCATTTTCTATTTTGCACAATAAGTTGATTCTACTGAGATGTTAAAGTCATCCCAAATTTTCGTATCGTTATGATTGATTGAACCAATAAAAATTCCTTTAAGATTGAAAATCATGTATTAATACATGCAACCTTTAACAACTCAGTAGAATACGGGCATCATTTCGGTTTAAGTTGAGCAATTTTATCTCGAATAATCGCCGATTGCTTATAATCTTCTGCTGCCAACGATTTTTTTAACTCATATTGAAGGCGGGCATCACTTTCCATATTCGTTAAAGTTTCCATGCGTTGAGATTTCAATTCGGCGAGCACGGCTTGAAGTGCCTTATAATGCGACATCGGCGTAAACGCAATTTTCGCCAAATGCGCCAAAGCGGGCGGTAATTCAGGCATTTCGGGGCAATCTTTAATAAATGCTTCCGCTTTGAGAGCAATCGCTTCATATTCGGCGATGCGTTCGTCAAGTTCTTTGAGCGTCGGTTGACGTTGCGGCTCACCTGGATGTCCTTTTTGGACGCAAACAGGACAAACACGCTTCATTTTCATGGTCGAAGCGTCAATACAAGTAACAAGGGTGAGGTCTGAACGACCACATGTAACGCATTTCATAGTGACTGGTTTTAGTTTTTTCAATAGTAAAACATTGTTTTGCCAAAATCTGAAGTGTCGCCTTCATCATACAGAAAGTCACCTAATTTTACAGGTGTAAATCCTAAATGATTGATATTCAGACCTTTAACTTTTTTCATTTTACAATTTTAAGATGATTCTAAATTGTTTATGAATAATTTCGATTAAACAAAAAAGGAGCGCACAATGTTGTACGTTCCTCTTTTTTATTCAAAAACAAAATATTATGCTGCTGAATCTATTTTTTCTGGTGTAACAGCAACAGGAGTCGTTGTTTCAACTTCTTTTTTGCCGCCGCGTCCCCGACGCGTTTTGCGCGTGCGTTCTGTGGTCGCTTCGCCTGCTTTTGCCGCTTTTGCTTCCAACAACACTTCATTAAAATCCACCAATTCAATAATCGCCGTTTCTGCCGCGTCCCCTAAGCGGAATCCAGTACGCATAATCCGAGTGTAACCACCAGGACGATCCCCTACTTTTGGTCCGATGACATCAAAAATTTCTTTTGCCGCCTCTTTATTTTGGAGGTAGCTGAACACCACCCGCCGAGAATGCGTCGAATTGGTTTTAGATTTGGTAATCAACTTTTCGACATATTGTCTCAAAGATTTCGCTTTTGGCAATGTCGTATTGATTTTTTTGTTCATAATCAATGCAGCTGCCATGTTTTTCATGAGGGCATCTCTGTGCGCCTTCGTTCTGCTGAGGTTGTTGACTTTATCGCCGTGTCTCATATTAAATTGAAAAATTTTATCTTCGCAACACTGGAGCTAAAATGTTGATTTTGCTCATGCAGTTATTGCAAATCGTTAGTTAATTAGTTGGTTGGTTGGTTAGTTGGTTAGTTGGTTGGAAACTATTGATAATCAATGATTTAACCAACCAACTAACCAACTAACCAACTAACTAACTATCAAATATTATCTTCTTCCAAACGGTATTTCGCCAAGTCCATACCGAAGTTCAAACCTTTTTCCACCAATAATTCTTCGATTTCCACCAATGATTTCTTACCAAAATTGCGGAATTTCAATAATTCATGCGTATCGAAACGAACCAATTCCGATAAACTATTGATTTTCGCTGCTTTCAAACAGTTGTATGCCCGAACCGATAAATCCAAGTCTTCCAACGACGTTTTCAACAACTTACGCATGTGTAAAATATGCTCATCCACCACATTTTCCTCGCGGCGATGTCCGTCATCAATGTCAATATACTCATCCGTAATCAAAATCAAATGTTGAATCAAAATCCGAGACGCTTCTTTAATCGCATCTTCGGGATGAATCGTGCCATCCGTTTTAATTTCAATTGTCAATTTTTCATAATCCGTCCGTTGACCAACCCGCGTGTTACTCACTTTGTAAGCAACATTTTTAATCGGCGTGTAAATCGCATCAATCGGAATCACTCCAATCGGTGCATCTTTCGGCAAATTCTCATCCGCAGGAACGTATCCGCAACCTTTCGTAACGGTAAATTCCATTTCCAAACTCACAGACGGTTCCATTTGGCAAATCATCAAATACGGATTCATCACTTTGAAAACGTTTGTCGCACTTTCAATGTCACCCGCCGTAAATTTATCTTTACCAGAGACTGTTAAATAAATTTTTTCTTCTTTGATGTCCTCATCAGCGATTAACTGTTTGAGACGCACCTGTTTAAGATTTAAAATAATTTCTACTACGTCTTGCACAACTCCGCGAATCGTCGCAAATTCGTGGTCAACGCCCGCGATGCGCACCGCCGTAATCGCAAAGCCTTCAAGGGAAGACAAAAGCACTCTACGCAAAGAGTTACCGACCGTTTGACCAAAACCTGGCTCCAAAGGTCTAAACTCGAAAATGCCCTCATAATCATCTGCCTTCTGCATGACGATTTTATCGGGCTTTTGGATATTGATTGCTCCCATTATAATTAGAATTGATGCTAAATGATTTGGGATATTGGCAATTATAGTTTACATAAATACCAAATATCATTGCCTGCCTAACACAAGAACTTAGAAAAGAGCGAATGCACCTTTTCTAAGTTTTGTTTGGAATTGTAATTAGTTCTCGAAAATTAAATAAACTTTTTTTGTTATCCAAATTCGCGCCACAAGTGGTGATTTGGATACTTTTCCCGCAGATTTCGCAAAATGATAAATATATCTGCGAAATCTGCGGGAAAAAGTATAAAAGTTATTCTATTTAGAGTATAACTCGACGATTAATTGCTCATTAATTTTCTCAGGAATGTGCGCCCGTTCAGGATACGCGATAAACGTACCTTCATTTTTATCAGGATTCCAATCCAACCAAGAAAATTTCTTCACTTCCGCCTTTGGACCCAATTGAATATTCGCATTGCCCTGAGATTTGCCGCGAACAGACACTTTGTCACCAGGGCGCAACTGACAAGATGGCACATTGGTCACAACACCATTCACCACAACGTGTTTGTGACTCACCAACTGACGCGCTCCCGAACGAGTCGGAGACAAACCCAAACGGAAAACCACATTATCTAACCGCGCTTCCAAACGTTGCAACAAAACTTCACCCGTAACACCATGTGCACGCGCTGCTTCATCAAACGTTTTACGGAATTGGCGTTCCAATACACCATAAGTATATTTCGCCTTTTGCTTTTCCATCAACTGCACCGCGTAATCAGAACGTTGTTTTTTCTTGCGCGACGGGCCATGTTGACCTGGAGCATATTTTTTTCTATCAAAGGCTTTGTCGAAACCGAAGATTGGCTCTCCAAATGCCCTTGCCTTTTTGGACGTAGGCCCTATATATCTTGCCATTTTAATTAAATCATTTGAATGATGAATTACGAATGATGAATTATGAATGGTGAATTATGAATTTGTAAGGCATTAAGAATCAACGCATTGCATTCATCATTCATCATTTATCATTCATCATTAATTTATATATTAGACGCGACGACGCTTCGGTGGACGACAACCATTGTGCGGCACAGGCGTTACGTCACGGATGATGGAAATTTTGATGCCCGCACCGTCCACTGCGCGAATCGCTGCTTCACGACCCGAACCAGGGCCTTTCACATAGACTTCCGCAGAACGCATGCCCGCTTCATAAGCAACTTTTGCAGCATCTTCCGCCGCTTTGGTCGCAGCGTAAGGCGTATTTTTCTTAGAGCCTCTGAACCCAGCTTTACCCGCAGAACCCCAAGAAATCACTTGTCCCTGCTTGTTCGCCAGCGAGACAATGATATTATTAAAACTGGCATGAATGAAAACCAACCCTTCTGGGGCGATTATCACTTTCCTTTTTTTGACTTTTTTGACTACTTTAGCCATGTTGTTTTTAAATTTTTGTTCTGGTTTTTGAAAAACCTGTTTCAATCCTTGAACCAGTAACGACGATTTACGATTTCGGATTTGGGATTTCGGCATTTTTGACACCTATATATATATATATATATGGTGTGCATTTTTCACAAAATCTTACGCCACACTTCGGAAGTGCTTGATAATCAATGCTTTCCGAAATAGACATTCCAAAATCCGCCCTCTACGTCGGAGGTTATTTACCGACTTTCTTTTTGTTGGCGACGGTTTTACGACGACCTTTGCGGGTACGCGCATTCGTGCGAGTCCGTTGACCTCTGACTGGCAAGCCTTTCCGATGGCGAAGACCCCGATAGCACGCAATATCCATCAATCGCTTGATGCTTAATTGTACTTCGGAACGCAATTCCCCTTCCACTTTGATTTCACTGAGTGCAAAGGCAATTTGTTTGATGTTGTCATCCGTCCAATCGATGACTTTGGTATCTTCACTGATACCAGATTTCGCCAAAATGCCTTTGGCAGTGGTGCGTCCGATGCCGTAAATGTACGTCAACGCAATGACACCGCGTTTATTGCGCGGCAAATCGATACCTGCTAAACGAGCCATTTTTTTTGTTTAATGCCGTTAAATGAATCTTGCGAAGGTTATTTAAATACGTAAAACATTGTGAACATGAGCATTATGCACAATCTTTAAACCTTATTTAAAATCGCATTTCAATTAACCTTGGCGTTGTTTATATTTAGGATTCTTTTTGTTAATAACATAGACTTTCCCTTTGCGTCGAACGATGATGCAGTCAGGAGTCCTTTTTTTAACAGATGCTCTAACTTTCATTGATTTATAATTTAAAAAAATGATTAATACAATTTTAATGGGCTATTGACACGCATTTTACCCTACGTTTCGGAAGCCTTCAAGGTTTCCGAAACGTAGCCGTTAAAATTATTTATCGCTTTATTATTTATAGCGATAAATAATGCGTCCCCGCGACAAATCATACGGAGAGATTTCAATAGAAACCCTATCTCCTGGCAGAATTCGGATATAGTGCATCCTCATTTTGCCCGAAATCGTGGCAATCAATTCATGTCCCGTCTCTAAAACGACGCGGAACATGGCATTGGACAATGCTTCTTGAATCGTCCCGTCCTGTTTGATTAAATCTTGTTTAGCCATTTTTTATCTAATTTTGCGGTAAAAGCTGAATGTAAACAGTAAAAATTGGGTCAATTGAAGAACTAACACAATTTTATTTTGAACCCATTCAAACTTAGAATTCGGAGCGCAAATATCTAACTTTTTATTGAGATTTGCATCAATTCTGAATTATTTTTTATTGCTTCTTCGATGATTTTATGATTCGACAGGATATCCGCCTTTCCTTTGCGGATTGCAATCGAATGTTCGTAGTGCGCAGAGGGCTTTCCGTCGCGGGTGATAATCGTCCAATTGTCCGCCGCTTGCCGCACATCTTTCGTCCCCATGTTGACCATCGGCTCAATCGCAATGACCAAACCATCGCGCAAAAACACACCCGTTCCACGTCTGCCGTGATTCGGAACTTCGGGGTCTTCATGCAAATCTTTCCCAACGCCATGCCCAACTAAGTCACGCACAACACCATACGGATGCACTTTTTCACAATAGGTCTGAATCGCCCAACCAATATCGCCGATGCGTTTGCCGTGAACCGCTTGTTCGATACCTTTATATAAGGACGTGTTCGTGACGTGCAACAACTCCATTGTGGCAGGTTTGACGTTGCCAATCGCGAACGTGTACGCTGCATCCCCGACAAAACCATTCAAAATCGTTCCGCAATCTACTGAAACCACATCGCCATCCCGAAATTCGTAATTTGACGGAATGCCGTGAACGACTTGTTCGTTGATGGAAAT
>JBEEMZ010000020.1:0-31911 GCA_041192405.1 Bacteroidota bacterium
AAGAAAGTTCGGTGGTTGCGGCAGCATCTTCGGCGGCTAAATTTTGGCAAACGCGAGGTGGTTTCCATGTTGAAATTGTGGGAACGGAGAAGATTGGGCAACTTCATTTCAGTTGGTCGGGCGATGTGACGGTATTGAAAGCCCTTTTGCCCGAACTTGCTATAACGATTTTGCATGAAACTGAACCGCTTACTGCAAACATGCAGCGACGCGGGGGCGGCATTACGGGGATTGATTTGGAAGATTTTTCAGACCGCGAACCCCATTATTTTCAATTAAAATTGCGATTTGAAACCTGCGATTCGATGGGCGCGAATTTTATTAACTCTGTTTTGGAAGAATCTGGTCGTATTTTGACACAGTTTTTGAAACAAAAAGTTGATATAGAGCCTATCATTATTATGGCAATTTTGTCGAATTATACACCAAATTGTTTGGCAAAAGCATGGGTTGAATGCCCTGTTGAAAGTTTTGGAACGGGCGGTGTGGCGTTGGCAGAGAAGTTTAAAAAAGCGATTCGCATTGCTGAAATAGATCCTTTTCGCGCTGTGACGCATAATAAAGGCATTTTTAACGGAATTGATGCCGTCGTTTTGGCTACAGGCAATGATTTTCGGGCTACCGAGGCTTGTGGACACGCTTATGCGGCGCGAACAGGCGCGTATAAAAGCCTCAGTCATTGCGAAATTAAAGACAATTTGTTTAGATTTGAATTAGAAATTCCATTGGCATTTGGCACAGTTGGCGGTCTGACGACTTTGCATCCTTTGGCGAAATTAAGTTTGGCGATGTTGGGCAATCCGTCCGCGAAGACGTTGATGATGGTGGTTGCGGCAACGGGTTTGGCACAAAATTTTGCAGCAGTACGGTCGCTGGTGACAACAGGGATTCAAAAAGGGCACATGAAAATGCATTTGACCAATATTCTAAATCATTTACAAGCTACGGAACCCGAAATGCAAGCGGCTGTTCAACATTTTGTTGATAAACCCGTATCTTTTTCAGGTGTTCGGACATTTCTAAAAAAATAATAATTTAGATTTCGTATTTATGATTTCGCACCTAAAATGTTGATTATCAACATATTCCGAAATCCGAAATCACAAATCCGAAATCGCAAATATAACCTTCACGTATGCGCACCCTCATCACTGGACGCGGCAAACTGTTGTTGACAGGCGAATATTTTGTATTAGACGGGGCAATGTCGTTGGCACTGCCCACCAAACCAGGACAAGCATTTTTTATTCATCCCGACCCTGACCGTGATAATGCGGGTAGATTTTTGTGGGAAAGCTATGATTGGGACGATAATTGTTGGTTTCGCGGGGTTTATGAGTGCGAAACGGGCAATTTAATCCGTGGTTCGGATGCCGCGATAGGGCAACAATTGAGTAAATTTTTTAAAGCGATTGTCGTTTTGCGAGGTCATTTTGCGGGTGATTTGTTTGAATCGGGGACGCATTTGGCGACTTTATTGGATTTTCCGCGCTTATGGGGCTTGGGAACGAGTTCGACTTTGATTTATTGCCTCGCGCAATATTTCAAATTGGATCCGTTTGTGTTGTCGGATATGACGTTGGGCGGTTCTGGATACGACATTGCGTGTGCGGGTTCGGACGCGCCTATCTGCTATCAGCGCAAAATGGATGATCATCCTTCGGTATGGTCATGCCCGTTTAATCCAATTTTTAAAAACAATTTGTTTTTTGTGTATTTGAATAAAAAACAAAATTCGCGGGAAGGCATTCAGCGATACCGAGCGATACAAACGGCAACAGAAACGCCACATTATGTTCGGCGGATTTCGGATTTAACGCTTTTTTTCACGAAAGCGACTGATTTAATTGGTTTTGACTACTTAATTCGGGAGCATGAAATGTTAATTTCGCGTGTTTTGAAGTTGGATAGAGCGAAAGATTTGTATTTTTCGGATTTTTGGGGAGAAATAAAATCGCTTGGCGCATGGGGCGGCGATTTTGTAATGGCTACAAGCAACCGTTCGGTTGAAGAAACCAAATTATATTTTAGGGAACGCGGGTTTCATATTTGTTTGAAATATGAAGACCTTATTGCAAGTACATAAAAATATGCTGTATAAAATATTGAAAATAAATGATTTATATGTAGTGCCTTTGCCTCTATATGCAAAGATAGAATAAAATCAAAAAATAATTCAGATGAAAATCAAAAAAATCACCCTTAAAAACTTCAAAAAGTTTGAAAACTTGACATTGACGTTACAGTCGTTAGATTGTTTAGTGGGCGGCAACAATAGTGGCAAATCTACTTTGCTACAATCGCTTGCCTTATTTGATTTTTGTCTGCATCAATGTTTGACTAAACCGAATGGGAAACCGATTTCACTTAAAAACCGAGCGATTCTTGAAGAAGATTTTTGGGTTTTGCCTGTGATTCGTGGGATAGATCTTTGGTATGAACAGACGATTCAAATCAAAAGAAAACGTATTTTGATAGAGATTGAAGTTCTTTTTGAGAACGAAAAGGTTGTAAAAACGACGATTGATTTTCATTTAAATCGTTTTTTGCTAAGTACACAAACAGAACTGGATGAAAATTGGCTTAATCAATTAAAATTTTTTAAAATATCTTATCTGCCTGCTTTTTCTAATTTACAAATCAAAGAGGAAAAACGAACTCAATTATCGATTCGGAATGAGTTGGGACGAGGCAATGTAAATGCAGTGATTCGCAATTTGCTGTTGGCTTTGAAAGAGGAAAAACGTGAAAATGCGTTAGGAGATTTACTCAGACGATGTTTTCCTTCTATTGAATCATTCAAGATAGCGTTTGATGAAGGGAGTATGCAGTATATTTTGGTCAGTTATAAGGAAGCGAATAGTCGGAAAGAATTTGATATTTTTTTAGCAGGCAGTGGTTTTCAACAGTTTATATATTTATTTGGATTTATTTTGTTGGAGCAACCTGATATTATTTTGTTGGACGAACCTGATTGTTTTTTGCATGGACATTTGCAAAAAGCGTTATATAATGAATTAGGACGATTGGTGGAAGATGGAAAACAAATTTTATTTGCGACGCATTCTCGGGATTTAATTGGTTGTGTAGAACCCGAGAATATGATTCATTTATATGATGGGAAAGCGGAACGGTTGCGTTTAGATTATCACGTTTTTAATACATTGGATGCTTTGGGGTCAATGGAAAATATGCAATTAGTTGTGTTACAACAGTTTAGACGTGTGTTAATAATGGAAGATAAAGATGATTGGGATTATTTGCAACGATTTGGAAGCGTGCTGATAGGGGAGCGCAAAATGCAAGAAATTATTAAAAGATTATCGGTTGCTTATACGCATGGGAACCCTTGTTATAAAGATATGGCAGGTTTTCGTAAATCGTTGAATACTTTGTTTACACAAAAAGGTGCGACCGTAAAAATGTTTGTGATTGCAGACCGTGATTATTTTCCATATCCGAAGGATTTAATCACACAATTAAAACAAAAAGATTCAAATATAGAGTGGCATATTTGGGCGCAGAATGAAATTGAAAACTATTTGTTGAATGAAACGATTTTGATGCGGTGTATTAAAGGGAAATCAGCTACTTCGATTGCGATAGACGAAACTATTTTTAAAACAAAATTGGAAACCCTCATTCAAGACCAAAAAGATGATATTGAAGGTCGGTTTTTGAAAGGTTTTGAGGTTTATAGCCGAAAATTTGAAAAAAGATGGGATTCGAGTCAAGCACTTAAAGAGGCGAAAAAATTTTTGCGTCAAGAATGGTCTATCAATGCACTTGCTTGGGCGGATGCGAAGCAAACTTATGGTGCCTTATCAGGCTGGCTACAGGAAAATAATTACGAACAAGTTTCTACTAAAAAGAGTTTAAGTAAATTAGAAAAACAGGATTTGCCGCTTGAAATGATTCAATTAATGCAACAATTAGCAAATTTTGTGGGTGTTACACTTTGACTTTTTTACATTTCTTACGATTTATCAACGATTTACATATAATGAAAATAGGTATTGTTTGTTATCCGACGTATGGGGGAAGCGGCGTAGTCGCTACCGAATTAGGGATGGGATTGGCGCGAAAAGGGCATCAAATCCATTTCATTACCTATCGGCAACCTGCGCGATTGACGCATTTTCAAGAAAATTTGTTTTATCACGAGGTTTCAAATGCAGATTATCCGTTATTTGAATACGCGCCTTACGATACGGCGTTGACGAGCAAAATTGTGGATGTCGTCAAATATGAAAATTTAGATTTGTTGCACGTACATTATGCGATTCCACATGCGACAGTTGCGTATTTGGTTAAAAAAATCTTGTTAACGGAAGGTCGCTACCTGCCCGTGGTCACCACTTTACATGGTACGGATATTACGTTGGTGGGTCAAAACAAGGCTTTTGCGCCAGTTGTAGCGTTTTCCATCAACAAATCAGATGGCGTAACGGCGGTTTCTGAACAATTGAAACAAGAGACTTTAAATGCGTTTCCGATTCATAAAGAAATTAAAGTAATACATAACTTTATTGATTTTCAACGCTTTAAAAAGAGTAATAAAGATCATTTCAAAAAAGCGATTGCGCCGAATGGAGAAAAAATTTTAATTCATACGTCGAATTTTCGTAAAGTGAAGCGGGTGGAAGATGTCATTTATGTATTTAAGAAATTATATGAAAAAACACCATGCAAACTTTTGTTAATTGGTGACGGGCCTGAGCGACAAGGTTTAGAAGAATTATGTCGAAAAGTCGGTTTATGTCATGAAATTCGGTTTTTAGGCAAGCAAGATGCCGTAGAAGAATTGTTAGCAATTGCGGATTTGTTTATTATTCCGTCTGAAAATGAGAGTTTTGGATTGGCTGCATTGGAGGCGATGGCGTGCGAAGTGCCAGTGATTTCGTCGAATGCAGGCGGTTTGCCCGAAGTGAATATTCATGGGCAAACGGGTTTTTTGGCAAATGTGGGTGATGTAGATGCGATGGCGCGTTATGCATGGGACATTTTGCGTGATGAAAAAATACACAAAATGTTTCGTCAAAATGCCTTAACACAAGCTAAAAAGTTTGATATTGACTATATTTTGCCACAATATGAGGCGTATTATGAATATATTTTACAAGCATGCGTTTATCAAAAATAGATGAATGATTTTTTAATTTATTTAAAATTTATCGTTTAAACAAAGTCTCATACCCAAATCCGCCGATTATAGCGCGAAATGGCTCTTGAATGGTATTGTTACGGAATTCCCATTCGTAATTGAATCGATTTGCAATATAAAATTTGTTTTGAGATTGAAATTCTAAACGATTATAAAAATGGAATAATTTATTAAAAGTTGCAAATTTGCCTTGCTGAATGATTTTGATAAGGTCATAAGTACCATCAATCAATGGCATCATTCCAATATAATTGGGACGAATCGAATAACTAATAATTGGCATCGTTGCTTCATAATTAAAACTTTTAGTTGAATCTTGCCCTAAATGATTTTGTAATATACCTGAAATATTTAATGAAGTGGTGCCATTATATCCAAACAAATTGTTACTTGGCAAGTTATAATCATTAAATCCAAAATCAAAATTGAAAGTTGCGCCAACGAACTTTGACGAATTTAAAAATGTATTCGCATCAGAAGGCAATGTATTGTTTTGCAATTTGCGATAATAACCATAACTAAATTGGATTCTATTGTATTCTGCACCAGACATCATCTTACGCGGTTGTGGTTTACTTTTCGGGGTAACGGTACTATAAGTGTACGAAAGTTGTGTGCGTGCCATTGAATTTTCCCGATGATATTCAAAACCAAGTTGGATTTTCAATCCTTTTCCAGAATAGGTCAATGGCGAATGCCCTTGGTCGCGGATATGAACGACAGGAATTGCGATGCCCAAGTGGAAATATTTCCCAAGTGTATTCGGATTTTGCCCAAATCCTGTGACTGTTATGAGAATATTGAATATGAAAAGAATGCGTTTGATGGTGCTACTCATATTAGAAATAGGTCTGTTCGATTTTGGGTTTTGTGAAAAACGAATACAAAGTTACAAATATATTATTTCGTTACCAAATTTTGAACCTAAAACGTTCATCCGAACTAAAAATAAAGAAAACTGAAACAATTAAGGAATCATAAATTTGGATTTTAGACAATAATGCCAAATTTATGATTCCTTAAAAGGGATTATTTGCCTAATTCAACTGCTCGATGTAACGCCGCATTTGCACCATCAATAATATCTTGATGTAATTCATTTTTGCGAAATGATTTCAAGGCGGCTTCGGTCGTGCCACCTTTTGAAGCAACTCGTTTAATCCAATCTTCACATGAATCGTCATATTTTTGATATAAATCCAACGCGCCAATAAACGTTTGACCCACCAATAATTCCGATTCTGCGGTTGAAAAACCCATTTGACGGGCAGCTTGCATCATCGCATCCATGAAAAAATACACATAAGCGGGCCCGCTACCAGAAATCGCGGTACTTGCATCTATTAAACTTTCTTTTTCTACATAAATCGTTTTGCCAGTAGTATTTAGCAGATTTTGAACCGTCACTAATTCCAAACGAGTTACATCATCCGTAGAAGTAAAAACCGTCATGCCTTGTCCGACCTGCGCGGGTAAATTGGGCATAGCGCGAATTACTTTGTTGATATTCAATGCTTTACAAATGGCATCTATTTTCACACCTGCCATGATAGAAAGAAAAACTTGAGATTTGTTTGTAAAAACTTTGAGTTTTTCAAACAAAGAAGTGGTATCCTGTGGCTTGACGGCAAGGACAATTAAATCCGCTTTTGAAACGCAATCTTCTGGATGAATGAAAGTTTTACAAATATCTTTGTGCTTGGTTTTCAATTCTTCAGCGCGTTCGGTGGAACGTTCGAGAATCATCAATTGGTCACGCGTCGTAATATGTGCGCGTAAGAAACTTTGTGCATACGTCAATCCCATGTTGCCGCCGCCGATAATCAAAATGTTCATAATTAACTGGTTATTAATTTAAAATCGCAAAAGTACGAAAAAACGAAAATTTTTTTTGTTTCTTTGCCCTCATTACCATTTTTATTCTTTTAAAATTCCAGCATGAAAAAAAATATTTATTTATCTATTATTTGTATTAGCTTGATTACCAATGCTTGTCAAACGAATTTGGGTGTAAAACGACCTGCTTACGCGATTGCATTACACGGGGGCGCAGGTACAATTTTGAAAAAAAATATGACTCCTGAAAAGGAAGCGGCTTATCTTCAAGCGTTAAATGAAGCCCTTACAATTGGCGAAAATATACTGAAGTCAGGTGGCAAAGCAACAGACGCAGTTGAAAAAACTATTATGTATTTGGAAGATTGCCCCCTTTTTAATGCGGGCAAAGGGGCGGTTTTCACTTTTGAAGGCAAAAATGAAATGGACGCATCTTTTATGGACGGTTCCAATCAAAAAGCAGGGGCTGTTTGTGGTGTTATGAATATTAAAAACCCAATTAGGGCTGCAAGAGCCGTGTTAGAAAAGTCTCAACATGTTTTTTTGAGTGGTCGCGGGGCTGAATTTTTCGCGCAATCGGTCGGAATTGATACTGTTCCGCCACAATATTTTTTCACGCAAGAACGTTGGGAGGTTCTTCAAAAAGTTCAATTAGAAGAAAAAACAAAAGGAAATTCTGGTAATTTGCCTTTTGGCAAAACAGATTATAAATTTGGAACCGTTGGTGTTGCGTGTTTAGACCAAACAGGGAATTTGGCAGCAGGTACTTCGACAGGCGGCATGACAAACAAACGTTGGAATAGGGTAGGGGACGCGCCTGTGATTGGCGCGGGTACTTACGCGGATAACGCGACGGCGGCAGTGAGTTGTACGGGGCATGGCGAATTTTTCATCCGATATACGGTTGCGCGAGATATTTGTGCGATGATGGAATATAAGGGTAGTTCGTTGCAAGCGGCGGGCGAGCAAATTGTGATGAAAAAATTGGTTGAAAAAGGGGGTGAAGGCGGTTTAATTGCAGTTGATAAAGATGGAAATATTATAATGCCTTTTAATTCAGAAGGCATGTATCGCGCCTGTGTGAAGGCAGGTGAGTCGCGTAAAGTATTGATTTACAAATAATTATAAAACTGCAAACGTATAGATACACAGAAGATATAGTATAATAATCTATGTCTCTTATATACCTATGTGTTCGCAATAATGAATAAAAATGACAACGGATAGTTATTTACAAATAACAACCGATTTTTATCGGGAAGCTGCCCTCACGCCGAATGTCGGTTTATGCTGTACCACAACTCCAGTTTGGCGATTGCCTGACTTGAATGTTCCTGTGAAAATGCAGGAAATGAATTATGGTTGCGGCACGACCGTTAATCCACGAGATTTAGTGGATAGTCCGACGGTTTTATATGTAGGCGTTGGTGGTGGGATGGAATTATTGCAATTTGCGTATTTTAGTCGTCGGCAAGGGGCGATTATTGGCGTAGATGCCGTAAATGAAATGTTAGAAGCCAGTAAAACCAATTTAAATTTGGCTGAAAAATCAAATTTATGGTTTAAATCTGATTTTGTGAGCCTTCGAGAAGGCGATGCGTTGCATTTGCCAATAGAAAATGGTGCTATTGACGTTGCTGCACAAAACTGTTTGTTTAATATTTTCAAACGAGATGATTTAAAAAAGGCATTAAGTGAAATGTACCGTGTGTTGAAACCACGTGGGAGGCTTGTTATGAGTGACCCGATTTGTGAAACGCGTATGCCAACAACACTTTTACAGGATGAACGGTTGCGTGCCGAATGTTTGAGTGGTGCGATTCCATTAAAAGATTATATTGATATGATTACAGAAGTTGGTTTTGGGACGGTTGAGGTACGCGCCCGATATGCGTATCGGTTGCTTTCGCCAAATCATTACAATACAAAAAGTTTGATTTTTATTGAAAGTGTTGAAGTTTGCGCGATTAAAGACCCGATGCCTGCGGATGGCGCGTGTGTTTTTACAGGCAAAACCGCCATTTATTACGGAAAAGAGGAATGTTTTGATGATAACAAAGGTCACACGTTGCTTTTGAATCAACCTTTGGCAGTTTGTGACAAAACGGCAAATGCGTTGGCTCAATTGGGGCGGGATGATATTTTTATTTCGCCCTCGACCTATTTTTATAATGGTGGCGGTTGTTGTTAATAGGCTCATTAAATAGTTCAGAATCAGACAATGTCAAACATGAATTGACGGTCGAAACTTGCGAATCTATTTAAGGATTGAATGAGATTCCGAAATTTCAAAAATTTCGGAATCTTAATATGCAATTCAAAAATCACGCAACACATCCACAATTTCCGTACCCGCAGGATGCAGAACTGCTTGAATGCCAACGGATTGTGCACTTTTAACATTTACTAACATATCATCAAAAAACATGGTTTCACTCGCTTTCAAATGTGCATCTTTTAAAACAAATTCATAAATATCCTGATTCGGTTTCCGCAAACCGAGCAAATGTGAATAATAGGGGCGATGAAAAAAACGATCTTCAAAATTTTCGATTCCGTAAATCGTTTTCAAATAACCATGTACATAATACAAATGAGACTCATTTGTATTACTCAACAAAAAAACTTGATATTTTTGTTTCAAACGTTCCAACATTTCTAACCGTTTGAACGGAATATCCAACAACATCGCATTCCAAGCGTCGCGCAACTGCCCGATGCCAACAGGGAAATCTGCCACAGAGCGTAAACGATGTAAGAATTCGGTTTCAGATAGGTTGCCAATTTCATATTCGACAAAAATATCTTTATCAAAAACATTTTTTAACGCGTGTTCATAATCCGCGCCAAGATAGTGTCGCAACTGTGCAAAAGTGCGTTCCACATCCAAATCTATAATAACATTGCCTAAATCGAAGATTAAATTTTTTATTTTGGTCATTTTCAACGAATTTTGGCGCAAAATTACGAAGTTGACTCAAAAATCCTTCATATTAATAACCAACTATGTCCATTTTAAAAAAATTAGCGGGACAAACCGCCGTTTATGGGCTGAGTAGCATACTCGGTCGCTTTTTAAACTATTTGTTAGTTCCGTTATACACAGGTATTTTCCAGCCAGGAGCGTACGGGGTGAGCGCATGGTTTTATGCATTTGCGTCGTTTGGCGGCGTTATGTTCACGTATGGTATGGAAACCGCCTTTTTTCGCTACGTCCAAAAAAGCGATGACCAACAAAAAGTTGCATCTACTGCGATGATTTCGTTGACGATTTCGGCACTTGTGATGGGCAGCTTGATTTTTGTACTGGCACATCCGCTTGCAAATTGGAGTCAAAACGCTGGTCGAGAGACTTATTTTCGGTTTTTCGCGCTCATTCTTGCGGCGGATGCGATTGTTACAATCCCGTTTGCATGGTTGCGGCAGCAGAATGAAGCGATGCGTTTTGCAACAATTCGTTTATTAAGTATTGGACTCAATATTGGATTAAATTTATTTTTCTATTTGCTTTGTCCTTATTTGTTAAACCATGGGCATCAATGGGTTGCGAATATTTATAATAGAGAAGTTGGTATTGGATATATGTTTATTGCCAATGCGTTGTCAAGTGTTTTGATATTACCGTTTTTTGTCAAAGAGTTTGAATTAATGAAAAATGGTTTTGACGCGGAACTCTGGAAAAAAATGTTTAATTATGCTTTGCCATTGATCTTTATGGGTTTTGCGGGCATGATTAACGAAACGCTTGACCGTATGTTATTGAAACATTTGATTGTTGACCAAAGTGTTGCAGAATACCAAACTGGCATCTATTCAGCGAATTATAAATTATCAATTTTAATAACATTATTTATTCAAGCCTTTCGGATGGGCGCGGAACCGTTTTTCTTCGCCAAAGCAAAAGATGATGATGCGCGAGAAACCTATGCCCGAGTGATGCAATTTTTTGTTTTTGTTTGTTTGACGATGTTTTTAGTGGTGATGTTGTATTTGGATATTTTCAAATATTTGATTCGCAAAAAAGCGTATTGGGATGGTTTGAATGTTGTTCCGATATTATTGGCAGCGAATATATGTTTAGGCGTTTATTATAATCTTTCGGTTTGGTATAAACTGACTGATAAAACGCGTTTGGGGGCGTTAGTATCTATCGTTGGCGTTGCTATAACATTGATTTTGAATTGGTTATGGATTCCAACAATGGGTTATGTGGGTTCTGCATGGGCAACTTTGATTTGTTATTTTGCGATGGCAGCAGTGAGTTATTTTTTGGGGCATCGTTACTATCCTGTGCCATATCCTGTGCAGAAAATTGGTATTTATGCGTTGATGGCATTTGGTATTTATGTGTTGAGTGATTGGCTACATCCTGCGATTACTTCTCCTTTCACATGGCAAAAAGCATTGACTAACAGTGTTTTACTATTCAGTTACATATTCTTAATTTATAAAATGGAAGAAAAAGATATTAAACAATTGCTCAGTTAACGCTGAATTTACAAATTGTTTAATATCTGATTTTGAGCAAAACTAAGTAAGTGTTCTCACATACGATAGATGTGGGAACACAGTTCAAATGCACAGAATATTCATTATTGATTCTGCAATCAATTGATAATCAATTCATTGCAGAATCAATAATCGTTTTAAATGGTTTTTTTATTTTTATCAACCTTTGCAATAAATGCCCACCAATCTTGGACTTGTTTTTCAGTGAGTTGTGTTGCAAGAGCCGTTTCAGTAACCGATTTTGAATTCAAACGGTTTGCTTGCAAAATGGTAAAACGATTGACCCATAACTGTATATCAACCTCAGGCGCATTCGTAATTTCAGTCAAATCAGTAATCGTGACACTTTTTTTGAATTTATAAAGTACCTTGATGCTGCCTTCGATTATGCCTTCGATTTTACCTTCGATTTTACCTTCGATTTTACCTTCGATTTTACCTTCAATTTTACCTTCAATTTTACCTTCGATTTTACCTTCGATTTTACCTTCGATTTTACCTTCGGCGCGTCCCTCAGCGCGTCCTTTGTCAATGTAATTTGCATAAGTTGTCATAACTGCATTTTTTGTTTTAGGTGAAAGAATAGATTCTATTAATTCGTTCATTGATTCGGATGGCAATTGAGTCATTCGAGTCAAAAATAAGGCAAAAGGTTCTAAATATTTCGACAAATGTGGATTTTTATCGTAAAATGCGAATAAATGTGGAAATAATCTTTTTAAATCCGTTTCACTTTTACGATATTTTAATAATAAAAACATACTTTTCACCACATTATCGTCTGGCATATTCAATAAAACTTCTTCTGCAATGGAATCCACATGGATAAAGAGCATTCCAAATTTAGGAATATACTTATAAAATGGTGCAGCAGTTTCAGGATATAACTGCCATAATTCTTTAGGAGACCACTTGCGTTCTCCATGATAAATCACAATTGGTAATACCAATGATAATTTTTTAGGCTTCTTGTTCAAACCGCGCTGTAAAATAAACCACAAATAGCCCATGACTTGAACGCTAATAAAACGGTCAGGATAGCTTTTATGTTCTTTCAAAAGTACAATTTTTAAGGTTGTATTTTTAGAATCTATTTTCCACGCGACATCTGAAAAATAAGCCTGCAAATGTTTATCTATATAAACGGGATCATCTATTTGCAATGTATTGAAATTCAATAACTTATTAAGTTCTGGGTCGCCAAAATAGCGCATGCAAGTTTCGACATTGATTTCTCCACCACCGCCAAAGACCACTTTGAAAAACTGGTCAGCAGCATGATGAATCTCTTTTTGCTCTTCAGAAAGGGATTCATCGTTTTCTGATTCTGAATTAGGCACCGCCCACTCCAAATTTGGATTAGGTTCATGTGCATACAACTCCGAAGGAAGCACTTTTTTCTTAGTATTTTTTTTCATTATGTTTGTTTTTAAAACACCTAAAAGGCTTCCTTTATGCACCAAAAGTAGTACCAACTATATTTTTAATATAAGCATTTGATAAATTTAAATGCGGACTTTATACGCAATTCAATTTAATAAATTATAAAAAAGCCAAATAATAAAATTATATTTTATTATTTGGCTTTTTTATAATTTTTATTCTTAAAAAAAATTATCTGATAATTAAATCTCCATATTTAACATTTGCCCGAATTAAACTTTTTGGATGTGTCGCACCTGTTGATTTACCTTGAATCGTGCGCGTTTTGCCATTTGCTTTGCTAATATTGGGTTTGAAATGAGCAGGTTTTTGAATATCTGCATACGCGCCCGAAGCATCTAATTGATATTGCGCACCCGTTTCGATACCCACTATAAAATCCGTATAAGAACCTTTTAAATGGATTTCTGCAAAATTGCGCATGACTTGTTCAATTTTTACAGTGCCATAAGTTGTTGCAAAATCCGCATTTTGATCCAATCGAGCGACTCTAAAATTGGTGTAATGACTTTCAACGGTCAAATGATTGACTTGATTAATATTGAAATCACCATAGCGCGTATCCAAATTTAAAGTACCTGCTTTGCCAACAATACAATCATCGTATGCAGAATTTATATTGATATTTTGAATATTTTGAAATTTTAATTTTGAAAATTTGCTTTTTATTGAAATATCATTTGCATTATCTACCCGAAAAGTACCATAACCAATCGTTCCATTTACAGCAGAACACCGCGTAATCACACCTGTGCCATAACCTAAAGTAACTGTTGCCTCCGTCACACCATCTAATTTAAAATTGCCATATTTTTGGTCAATCGAAACCGAACTTCCTGTCGGTGCGACGGCTGTATTTCCATACTTATTACTAATATTTAATTTTGTACCGACTGGCATAACTACTTCATAATCAATTGAATAATCAGAATTTCCGCAACCAGATTGTTCATCCCACCATTTTTTGCTACAATCCGAAGCATCAATTAAAGTCTCTGTTTTAACCGTTTTCGCATCTTGAGAAAACTTAATTTGAATGCGTTCAAAAACTTCATTGGCTTTATTTTGTTGCGCTGCATGCACTGTTACTGTCACGTTGACTCGAACTTCTTTGCCGTTTCCTGTTGAAACATTAATTTTACCATATTTATTATTGAGTAAAACCGTTTCATTGGAATTCACATTAAATGTTTTTGTAAAGACTTTGGTGAAATCTTGCAATTCGCCCCCTTGACTGACCAAAGAATCTTTCGGACCTGTAAGCGATTTTTCATTTGAATGAGTAGATTGAGGCGCAGACGGCGTAGGGGGAATTGGAGGAAAGCAATGAATGCTTTCGGGTAAAATAGTTATTAAGGCGTTATCGCCTTCGCTCTGAGCCACTTTTTCAGCATTTGCCACATTGGATGACAAACATAAAATAGCCAATAAAATTTTCATAAAATGATTATAACCGTTCATATTTTCTTCTATTTAATTTATCTTCCACATTTTGTTCGGAATACTCTAAAACTCTTTCTAAAATGCTTAATTTATTTTGATAATTTTCCATCAGTGTTTTCAAAATTTCTTCTCGGCTGCTACGTGGCGCGATTTCTAATTCACGACGTAATTCGATTTGCACTTCGTCCAACTGTTTTAAATCTGCCATGACCGATGGATCGGGGTTTTTGGCTTCTAACTCAGCGACTTTTACATTTATTTTTTCGTCATAAAATGCTTTTGCTTTCAACAAATCGTCTGAAATTTCCATACTTGGGGTAATAGCGACAGGCGCAACCGCTTGATTATCGCGCACCCACCAGCCCGCGCCCATGCTCACGCCTACAAGCAACACTGCCGCAGCAGCAGCCCGATACCAATCCCAACGATTCTTTTTTGGCAATGCGACCAATTGAGTTTTTGGCAAATTTTCATCCAAATTGTTTTGAATTTTATCCCATAACTCGTTTGGAACGCTTTTCGTATCTAATTGTGCTTGATGTTGTGCAATCCAATCTTCTATCTGGTCTGACATTTTAGATGATTTATAATATGAGGGAAAAATAATATTTTTTATAATGATGCGTTTCATAACTCAATAATAATCAATTGGTTGTAAAAGAATCATTCATTACTCATTAATAATTAAACGGCGTGGTGATTTCAAAACTTCTCGTAATTTTGCTTTTGCCCGACTGTATTGCGATTTGCTTGTGGCTTCCGATATATTCAAAATACTTGCAATTTCTTCATGATCATAGCCTTCCATCGCGTACAAGGTGAACACCACACGATAACCTTCGGGCAATCGCGCAACGGCATTTTGAATCGCCGCAACATTCAACGACGATTCTGGCAAAGCCAAATCTTCCGAAATGGGTTGCAAATAAAGGCGATCGTCTAACGATTCAAAAAAAAGTCGTCGTTTTTTCAATTCATTGATGCAATGATTTACAACAATTCGTTTGATCCACGCGCCGATAGTTGATTCAAATCGAAACGTATCTATCTTGCGAAATACGTCCGTAAACGCATTTTGCAACGCATCTTCTGCGGTTTCCGCACTATTTGTCATGCGAAAACAAACGTTGTACATCGCCCGTGCGTACAGCCGATACAACTCAAATTGCGCTTTTCGGTCATTTTTCTGACAGGCGCGCACCATTTCATCATGCCGATTGACTCGCTCCAAAATATAATTTGCTCGAATAGATGATTATAAAATAGAAATGAATTTTGCATAAAGGTTGCGTAAAGTCACCTACTTTTGCAATTTTTTGGAACAAAACGTGAAAATATTAGACTAAATTACTTATTTTTACACCCATGAAAAAAATGCTTCAGTTAAATGGCTGAATCACAAAATAGCGTTGAAAACAATTTGTAAAATATATGAATCGAAATAATTATTTATTAATTGCTGTATTTGTGTTACTTATAGTGGCGTTTGCGATGTGGAACTATTTGAATCCGCGTTACGATTGGCGGGAGCGTTACGAAGATAACAACAAAGATCCATATAATACTTTTGTCATATCAGAATTATTGAAGCGTTCTTTTCCGAAGCAATCTTTTAAAATGATGTCAAAACGGATTCATAATGAGTTAAATGATTCAACGGAAACTACTGCTAATTATGTTTTTGTCGGCAAATCGGTGTATGCGGATAGTGCGGATATTCAAAAATGGTTGCGTTTTGCGGAAAAAGGGAATACCGTTTTTATTGCGTCAGAGGTTTTACCAGAAGATTTATTTCACGAAATCTATTCTGAAAATTGTGGTAAAGATAGGGCTTCCAAACTTTACAAGCATACATGGCATTCGACTTTAAAAGACAATGTTTATCAAGATAGTGTAGTGTATATGAATTTTAAGCATCCACAACTGCATGAAAATAAATCTATTACATATAAGTACAATTATGAAAATAAACTTGAAACCAAACAATGGGATTATTTAGATTCGGTTACTTCGGTTTGTGCGGATCATAATTTGGTAACGCTTGGCACATTTAACGACAAATATATTAATTTTGTCAAAATAGATTACGGCAAAGGACATTTTTATATTCATAACAATCCTATTATTTTTACCAATTATTTCTTATTGGATACCAATCATTTACGTTACGCATCGAAAGTTTTTGGGCACTTATCGGATGGTGCCATTTATTGGGATCCCGCAAGTCGCTTTCCACCCACAAGAAAACAGCAGAATGATGGCAATTCAAATGGTAGCAATCGGCATTTTGACAAAGATAGCCCTTTACAATATATATTGTCGCAACCTGCACTGGCTTGGGCGTGGTATATTTTCCTTGCGAGTATTTTGTTATATATGATTTTTGCAGCAAAGCGAGTGCAACGAATGATTCCTGCTTTGCCTCAAAAAATAAATGATTCATTAGGATTTATTAAAACAGTGGGTCGTGTTTATTTTGTTCAAAACGATTCAGTGAAATTATGTGCTGAATTATTGCAATATTTCCAAATATATGTTCGTGAAAGGTATCGGATTTCGGGACAATTTTTAGTTCGAGATTCGACTGCACAAATGGCATTGATTGCCAAATCGGGCATTGATGCAAACGTAGTGCGCACGATTGGGGATTTTGAACGCAGGATAGAAAATCGTAATATCGCTGAAAACGATGCGGTAGAATTATATAGACTACTAAAAATATTTTATAAAAATTGCAAATAAGTAGTGAAATCGAAATAAACGACACCACCGTTTGGAAGGTTCGAAACCTTCCAAACGGTGTATCTAATTGATTATCAATTATTTATCTAAATAAGAAGTTTGTCGTTTATTTTACATCACCTACTTAATGATGAATTATAAATGATAAATCATATTATTCATCATTCATCATTCATCATTAAAAAAATGGAATCTAATACAACGGGCGATGCTTGGGGACAAAACCGATTGGACGTGAGCATGATTGCCGACCTCAGTTTTAAAGTCAAAACGGAACTTTCAAAAGTGATTATTGGTCAGGAAACGTTGCCGAATTTGCTTTTGACCGCGTTATTATGTGACGGGCATGTATTGTTGGAGGGTGTACCAGGCATTGCTAAAACGTTGACTGCCAAGTTATTAGCGAAAACAATTGATGCAGATTTCAGTCGTATTCAATTTACACCCGATTTGATGCCGACGGATGTGGTTGGAACAATTGTTTTAAATATGCAAACGGCTTCTTTTCATTTTAATGCAGGTCCGATTTTTTCAAACATTGTGTTGATTGACGAAATCAATCGCGCTCCTGCGAAGACGCAATCGGCACTTTTTGAGGTCATGGAGGAGAAGCAAGTGACGGTGGATGGCAAAACGTATCCAATGGAATTTCCATTTTTTGTTGCGGCAACTCAGAATCCGATTGAACAGGAAGGCACCTACAAGTTGCCTGAAGCACAATTAGACCGTTTTTTGTTCAAATTGATATTGGAATACCCGTCAGAATCGGAAGAGCAACAAATTTTGCGTCGTTTTAAAAACGATTTCAAACAAACGGTTAAAGAAACGGTTCATAAAGTGTTAACCAAAGCGGATTTGCGGGCTGCTCAAGAAATTGTTGAACAAATTTCTATTTCAAACGAATTGTTGGATTACATTGCGGCAATCGTTTGCAAAACGCGGAATCATGGTGATTTATTTTTGGGCGCATCTCCGCGTGCGTCTCTTTCCATTATGAAAACGTCGAAAGCAACGGCGGCTTTGCGCGGGCGTGATTTTGTGACTCCCGACGATATACAATTTGTGTCATATCCTGTGTTGAATCATCGAATTATCCTCACGCCTGAACGCGAAATGGAAGGTTATACGACTCGTGAAGTGATACAAGATATTTTAAAAATGATAGAAGTGCCGCGCTAATATAATTGCAAATACATAAGTATAAAATAGTGATAAAGTATTGATAATCAAAAATATATGTTCTCTCTGTACCTATGTATTTGCAATTCACCACACGCTATGTTCCCTAAGGCTCTATGTGTTTAACCAACCAATCTCTGACAAATCATGAAAAATTGGCAAATCAAGCTCTCTCTTTTCATTAATTATTTCGTTTTCGCCATCCTGCTAAACAGCGTCGGCACGGTCATCTTACAAGTTCAGCGCGAATACCACGTTTCGCAAACGGCGGCGAGCGCATTAGAAGGATTTAAAGATTTGAGCATTGCAATCTTCTCTTTTTTGCTTGGCGCGTACTTAGTGCGCATCGGTTACAAGCGTGCAATGTTACTTGCGCTTGCTGCTGTTACCACAATTTGTTTAATAATGCCGTTGTCAGGAGGCAGTTTTGGCATGACAAAACTACTTTTTGCGGTGACAGGATTCAGTTTTGCCTTGATAAAAATGTCGGTTTATGCCACCATCGGACTCGTCACAAGCGATTCTAAAGAGCATGCAAGTTTAATGAATTTCATTGAATCCTTTTTCATGGTCGGCATTTTGACGGGTTATTTTATCTTTGCAGCCTTCGTTTCGGACGACAAAACAGCTCAAAATGCAAATTGGTTGCACGTGTATTATGTGTTAGCAGCCCTTTCTGCACTTGCATTTGTCTTGTTATGGGCAGCACCATTAGACGAATCCTCTATAACGCCCGTTCAAAACAAGCCATTGATTGAAGATTTTGCAGCCATGTTTCAATTAGCGGCGCGCCCGTTAGTTTTAACATTTGTATTCAGTGCATTTTTATATGTTTTAATTGAACAAAGTATAATGAGTTGGTTGCCAACATTTAACAACCAAATTTTAAAATTACCTGCGGCATTAAGCATTCAAATGGCAAGTATTTTAGCAGGTTCAACGGCGTTAGGTCGGTTCTTTGCAGGTTTCGTAATGCAAAAATTCAATTGGCTGACTGTTTTAACAACTTGTTTAATATCGGCGGCGGTTTTAGTCCTTTTGGCGATACCGATGGCAAAAAATGTAGTTTCAACGGATGTGAAAACATGGTTCGACGCGCCGCTTGCTGCATGGATTTTTCCGCTAATCGGATTATTGCTTGCTCCGATTTATCCTGCTATTAACTCATTGATTTTGAGCAAATTACCCATACAAGAACATGCAACTATGGCAGGTTTAAGTGTTGTATTTTCTGCATTAGGCGGGACGACAGGCTCAATGATTACAGGAAGATTATTTGAAAAATTTGGAGGAGAAGTTGCCTTTTATGGTTCGCTTGTGCCAATTCTTGGCTTAATTACTTGTTTATTTTTCTTCAATCGGTATAGTCAAATGGTTGAAAATAAATAATTTTGTTAGAAAATGTTTCAGAAACTTTCAAAGTTTCTGAAACATTTTTAATTTATTTGATAAAAATATTTACTTATTTGTAGTTTTAATTTTTTACTCATTTGTAGTTTTAACCTTAATTGATACTTGTTTTAACTAATACGACTTCTTTCCCAAGCATCTATCCGATTCACAATTTCTTGGCAATAACTAATCGCTTTATTTCTTTCATAATCTTTTAATATATTCATCTTATTGTGCGCCAATGGATTACGAATTCTTGCCAACACATCAAAAATAGGTTTCCACTCATTGGCTTCTTTGTTTGAAAAAATGGTTTTGAACCATTTCCACTCTACCCGCATAAATTGGTCAAACAATTCGGCAGGATACGTGAATTCCAAAAGGTTTTGAGAAAAAGTATCTGGAAAACTTTTTTGCTCTTTTTGCTGCATTTCTTCCAATTTCGTAATATATAACTCTTTGGCAGGACTTAATTTACGAAATTTAGGAACCCAATCTTCCCCATATCGCTCCTCTAACCAAATCGTTACAATAGAGCGCAATTTAACTTCTGTATCCGTCCACAAATCCCAAATTGGCACTTCTCGTTGTGTGCGATACAAATAATCATGGAAATCGTTAGAAAAACCGCGATAACCAGCATTATCTCGAATCACTAAATTATAGATTTCAATGCGTTCTACATCGGTTCTTTTAATGTCAAAAATGGGTCCAATTACCATTTGCAATAATTTGTTATGCAAATTTTCTTCTTTTAATAAATTAAAAATCAAATTATAATTGGTTTCGATGACCAAATTTAATTTTTTCTTTGTTCGCTCTACCGAACCAAGAATATCATCTAATTGTAAATTATTGAATAAATTAAAATTGAATAAGTCCAATAAATACGGATGATGCCCTGTAAAATCATAAATTTTTTGTTTGCCTTCATCTGTAATTGGCACTTTACTATTGAAAAACTTCTCCCAATATTCGGTCAAATCCTCCTCGTTGTACATGCCGAGATAAATATTATCAAAAGTTTGATGAAAATTAGAAGTTGCATCTTTATTACTCAACTCAATATCGGATAAATATCGTCTTGATGTGGTCACAATACACACTGCCGTTGAAGGATTGTAAGAAAGCTCTCTCAAAAAATGGAAATCAGTGGAGTCAAAATATTTTCTGACCGCATCAAATTCGTCCAAAATGGCAATTATCCGAATATTCATTTGTTTAACAAGGCTAAAATATTCAAATATTAAAGTTCTTTTTTCAAAGGTACGTAAAGTCTTCCTGCCTAATTTCTTTATAATTTTTACTAACTCAATCGTAATCAATGACTTATCTAATAATAATTTCTTGTGTGTTTCTTTAATTAATTTTTCAAAAAAGAGATTAGATTCATGGTTATCACCCATATTTAGCCAAATAGATAGGATATTGAGTTGAGGAAATTCAAGTTGATATTCCACAATTGCTTGATGTGCCAAACTACTTTTACCGATGCGCGGCAAACCGATGATGGCTAAATTGCCATATCGTTCATCAAAAATACGATTTTTAACCGCTTGAATTTCTTGTCTGCGTCCAATAAAACGATTGCCGTATATGGCTCTACCGTAATCCGCAAATGGATTTTTCATAATATGATTTTTTTTAGTGAATAAATAAACGATGCTTATCGTGCAGAACTAAACAATTTTCGGAGTGAATGGTTTGTAATTGGGCGCGGAAAAAAAAATATGTAAAATTTGGTAACGAATTTGTCTTTTTTCACTCCATAATAAGGAGTGATTTGTTAATTTTGTCTTTTTTCAACGATTAAACCCGTGCAAATGCATTACTATCTACCTTTGGAAATAGAACGGCTTCGATTTCATGTTGCGGCGTTGTACCCAATTCAAGAGGTCAACCCCGCGCCTGTCAAACAATATGTTTTAACAAAACAAGTTGGTGCGGTGCCGTTATTCAATATTGATGCCGATACTTATTTCGTGGCGCACGGCGGCATGAAGGAAGATTTGGATTGGGCTTCTTTTCATATTGATTTTGATGTAACACATAATCATTTGAAAATCAACTTTAAAACAACGCCACATACGGATAAACCTGCACATGATAGAGTGCCTTTTACAAAAGTGGAGACGGCTCCAATTGAATGTTCCGTGCATCCAAAACGCCAAGATATTGCGTTATCGCTCAAATCGGGTCGGGAAGGGGCGTTCAAATTAGATTTGAATCTCGAAGATTCGACTGGAAATATTACACATTCCAGTCAATTGATATTACACATTGTGCCGAATACAAATATTTGGGATATTGCTTTGGATTTTGGTTCGGAGGCATCTCAATTGTCGGTGCATCGGGCGAGTAGCGGCGGTACGGTGACTTCTGTACAAATGATTCCTTACTTAGTGAGTTCATTTTACGTGAATTATGAGAAAGTTAAAGAAGAAGATTTTATGCAATATGATAGAGACGGCTTATTTAGGTCGGTCTTTTTGGCGGCATCGGAAGGCGTTCTCCGACAAACCGACGCGCCGAATACTGACCGTGAATTAGTGCCAATGTTGACATTGCAATCATTGATGGATGAACTCAAAACTAAAAAATACAAATTGTTGCCAACCGTCAAATTGGCGACTTTTGGCATCGGCGGCAGCGAAATCGTGACGGTCAATGGTCAAAAGGAGATGCTGAGTAATTTGGTCGGCAAGATTCACCGCAAACTCATTTTTAATTTTTTGCATACGGCTTGCAAATCTATTACATCTAATGCTGATAGATACATTCGTTTTAAGTTATTGATTCCCAACGTTTTCAACCAAACAAAGATTAAAGAATTGGTCGAAAAAATGGAACGAGATGTGGTTTATTTCATCCGCGATTTTCCAAATTACAAGGTAAAAGGGATTGAAATTAGTACCATGTCGGAAAGTGATGCAGCCTTTGCGGGGTATCGCCCGCCTGTGACCGCGCCTTTGAAAGCGAATGGCAAATATTTAATTATTGACGCGGGCAGAGGTACGACGGATTACTCAATTGTGGAATTGACGGCGGCGAAAGAAGCGATTGGACTTTATCGGTCTGGATTTATTGGCGCAGGTGCATTGTTGACTTTTTCATTTTTGGATACTTTGGTGATGCACCTTTTGAAAGAGCATTATAATAAGGTGTTGAAAAAGGAATTATCGCAAGCAGATAGGGTAGATTTTTTCAAAAAAGTCATTTGTGAGGCGGATGCGAAATGGCAAACAGCGTTTTTTCAATCGGTTGAATTGTTGAAACAAGGTTACGGCAGACATATTCAAGAAAAAGGTGTATTGATTCCTGAAGTGGTTGATGGCGAAAAAGTGCCAGATTTGATGAAAGTGGATTTAAATACAATCAATAATTGGCTAAAAGAAGGTTTTTTGAAAAAACCGAATCGTTCTATGGCAGATTCTTTTGGTTTTATTCAAAAAACGACCGATGCGCTGATTAGTCATTTGTTGACTGATATTCAAAATATTCCAAATGCGTTTGCTCAAATTGACAAATTGGATGGCATTATTTTGTCGGGTAGAGGTTTTTTGTTTAAACCTTTGGTAACAGCATTGAAAGCGCGGTTTGGCGATAAGGTTGTTTTGGCGGAAAATCTTAAAAATATTTGCATTCAAGGGGCGTTTACGAACCATCGTTTTAATGGAAATTGTAATATGATTGGCATTCCATATGCTGCAATCACGCGGGATGATGGCAAACAAGTCATTCAACATCAGCCGTTGACTCCGATACAAGCCGCTAATCCAACTAAAAGTTGGAAAGATTGGTTGCCGAGTTGGGGTGAAAAGGGGACTTCGGGCAGTCCTGCGAAGTCAAAACAAGGAAAAGATAATTATTTTCGAGATATGGAAGGCTTTTTGAAGGGTTACGGCGATACGCATTTCAACGCCGCGACCGAAGCGATTTTTGTTTCGGGGCAGGAGTACGAGCAGCAATTGCCCGCTACGAATGGATTGGTGAATTTATTTTTCACAGGTCGAGATTTTTTAATTCGTTCGGAGACGCATGTGGAGACGCTGACTCCTGTGCCGACTTTGGCAACTTCGGTAGAGAAAGGTTTTGCGGCGAAAACGTTATTTCCCGCATTGAATGCGAAAGGTGATGTGCCTTTGGATAAAATTCCAGATAACAATCCACTACTATAACTTGAATGATGAATGATGAATGGTGAATGATGAATTTTATATTCAATTGATAATCAAGCAAGTATAAAATTTATTATTCATTATTTATCATTTATCATTCGCTTTCATCATTATTAAGCAATGATAAAAAAAGACAATTTTTGGTCTAAAATACAACAATGGTTCAACCCTGCAAAGATGGGTGAAGAACCTATTGATTTAACGCCCGACAAGCCGAATACAACGCAAATGCCTAACGAAAAAATGTTGCAAGCAGCCTTAGAGTCGGCGCAAAACCAAATTAAAACGCTTACCAACGTTGCAGAAGTAGCTGAAATTCAACGACTTACGATTCAAAAAGAAAAAGAAGTAGCTGAAAAGAAGTGCGCTGACCTTCAAAAAAAGATAAGTGATAATAAAAAATATTTTGATGCGTTGGAAAATCGGTACGGTGATTTTTTGAAAATTGCTCGACAAACGGACGAATCCGACCCTGAACAAATTAAACGTTTATGGCATATCGTGATAGCGATGGCGTTTCATCATTACGATTATATGAAAATGTTTTGTAATGATGTCAATTTCCGCAAGGAGCAGCAAAGTAATATTCAATTGATTCTCAATAAGTTAGATAGTGTAAATGATTTGCCATTGAATGCATTTGTGCCGTATTCGGACGACCCGCGTGAGGTAGAAATGCACTTTCGAGTTTTGCGCCGCTTGTTGAAGCAAGTTGGTATTGAAAAATTAGATGACGTGCTCATAAGCGGTGTTAAATTGTAAAGGCAACCTGAAATTCATAAGGTATTCATTACCAATGTCTTATAGTTATTCTATTTTAACGCATTGAAAATGAATGCCCTATGTCCCCTATGTACCTATATGTTTGCAACCCTAATTCCTATTTAAATATGTCGGATTTCATACTACTTAATCTTAAAACGTTTTGTTCGATTTCAGTGGCACTCATAGCGTTGACGCTTTTTGTGCTGGGCAAGCCGAGTAAACAAAATGTATTAATTATATTTGCAATATTGACGTTATTATCCATCAAAACGATGTATAATTACGTTTTCCCGCCGCCGAGCGTGTTTCAAAACAGTCGTTATCACGTTTTGGAACATCAAGGTTACAAATTTAGTGGGAATTTGGCATTAGTCAATCAGGGCGACCGTCAATCGGCACTTTGGGATGACCCTGAACATAAAGGTGCCTTATTCTTACAAAATGATGCCAATTCAAATACGTTTAATTTTTCATGTCAACGTTTTGCAGAACCCATTTTCATCCAATCGGCTACAAATTCGCCGATTTTTAGCCTTGCAAACCCAATTTCTACTCAAAATATCACCAAAAGCATTGAAATAAAATTAGCAGATTCGTTTTATGTCAAGGTTGTTATAGAGAATTTTTTTAATCCGTCTTGGCTTGACAAGCGGCAAGGCAAGGTCAAGCCTGATTCGACACATTATATATGTATGGTGCGTTATGACGGGCGCGAGGCAAAGCGGGTCAGTAATTTCAAAGCGTCTTTGAGACAAGGTTATTCGTTAGGTGACATTTTGGCGAAAACACCGAATTTACCTGATTTGCCTGCATGGATGGAAACCGTTTTTGAAAGAACTTATTTAATTCGTACCACACAAAATCGTACAGACCCTGCTACAAATTTAAAAGCACCTTTAGTTTTGATGCCATCTTCTGATTTATTAGCTCGGAATCCGACGATTACAATTGATGGTTCTGTACAGAAAGTTGGTAAAGACGCAGGTAATAAGAATATTATTTTGTTAAAGAACCGAAAATTTTATATTGGTTTTGGAACACGGCGCAGTCCTGTCTTATACGCGACTTCTGAAAATGGTAATCAATTGTTATATGAATTTGGCGATAAAAAGCCTTTGAAACGCCTTGATACCAAAGATGAAGGTTTGTTTATGACTTCTGACAGTCGTTCAGTGGTGGATAATGATGCGCTTGCGGGTTACTATTACCCACAATTTGAATCGGATCATTGCATTCATCATTTTCGCGCTGGCATACAATATTTTGAAGGAACGGCAAAAGATAAATTATCCTTTCGTATTTTGTCTTATGATAAAAATTATTCATCGAGTAAAATCGCTGCTCAAGATGTGGGCAAAACAATTGAATTGCCTTCACAAGATGCACGAGGCGTAACATGGCTTTTCCGTGTGAATGATATGCGCCATGATAATCCATTACAATGGTGGCAAATGTTATTATTTATGTCCATAATATTTGGATTAATCATACTATGTATTTATGGAACGCCCGATTTTTCGACGACTGAAATTGTTGTTTACATCGTTTTGATGTCCATTTTGACGATTCGTTGTGTGTTACTTTGGCGGATGGCAACTTTTGCGCCGTATCAAGATATTTCGTATTTGATGTTTAACCGAATGACCGAAAGTGCTAACTTATTGGGATTCAACACTTTAAAAATGTTTCAAAATACATTTATTTGCGTAATTGTATTTTTCTTGAATATTTTTATTTTCAAAAATTGGATTTTGCCAAAATGGTCGGGTAGCGTGATAGAACAATTTGTTTCTAATTTGACAACCCAATTTGTGCAACCGATGAAAGCGGCTATTCTTACAGCAATGGGTTATGGCTTTTTATTGGGTTTGAAAATTGGGATTCCAAGTTTGGAAAGATTTGGTAATATTTTACTTCCGATTTTTTGGTTTTTCATAGTAGATTATTTAATAAATCGTAATTTGTTGGAAATCAGGAATTCAGATACTCGATTTCGGCAAGAAGATGAAAACGTTACTGGATTTAAACTATTGCGTGGCATCAATTGGCTTATGGCAGTTGGTTATTTTGCGATAAATGATGCGGGATTTGGGGCAATTTTTGTGATTTTCACGGTTTTATATTGGCTATTACGCACGATTTTTTACGAAAGAAATATTTTGGGGCAGGGGAGGAGGAGTTTTTTAATTCCACTTTTGGTATTAGTGATTATTTTGGTTTTCGGACCGAGAATGATGGCAGGTTTGTTTTATAATCCGACTTGGAGTGCGCTTGGCATTGCAAGTATCTTGTTATGTGGCGCGATTGCAGCATTTTGGTTGCCAAAACGGGGCACAATCGTCCTCGCCCCTCAATTTAATGTGCTTGCAATGGTTTTTGCAAGTGGATTATTGGTAGGAGCGATTGGCGTTGCGTTGAAAGGTGGTGATATGATTCGCAAAAAATCATATATTAAGTATCGTTCAGAAGTGTTGTACAAAAAGGTTGATGATATTATTTTGAACGAAGCTGCCGATTCTAAAAACAGTCAAAAAATATTAGAAACGGCTCAAAATCAATGGTTTATAGCTTATCATCAAGACAAATCTGATAAACATCCATTTTGGAAACCGTTTGAAATTTTGACCCATTTTCAAAAAGGCTCGTCTTATACTACACAAACCACCGATTTAGTGACGGTGCGTTATATTATCGGTGAACATGGTGAGGGCGTAATATATTTAGTTTTATTGTTATGGTTTGGCATCGTGGCGGCGATTGCGACGCAATGGCATCACGACCGACCGTTTACAGGAACTTTATTAGCCGTAAGTGTCTTGTTATTTTCGATTGCGCTGTTTATTTGGTTGGCGGCAACAAATCGTTTTATCTTTTTTGGACAAGATATGCCCCTTTTGAGTTTGCAAAGCCTTTTGACCATCGTTTTTGCTCTCCTTTTGATGTTCGTCATCGTGATTGGACAACAAGAAGTTGGTGAAGTTTCAACAAGTCGGTCGCGGGTTGCGGTCAGTAGTGCGGCGGGCGTTGGCGGTTATCATGCGTATTTGGTCGTGCCTGCGGTGGTAATTTTGGTAGCGATTGTCAATAAAACGACTTCAAATAACATAAATAGTTTTGATATTGCCAACACAATGGACAAAGCGACGACGGCTTATGAACAATTAAATGACCGTTTTGAAGCATTTCAAGCGGATATGGATGAAGATGAATTGGCAGAAATCACACCAAAAGAGTTATTGAACCGTTTTGACCAACAGGCGAAGTTGACGGATGAAAAATTTAGTGGAAATTCTGAATTACAAGACCCATTTAGCCGCAGTTTGTTCCGAAAATTGAAGGAGGAGCAGGTCAATAATAATTCGCCCGATAAAATTTTGCACTTGCGGAAACCCGATGGTAAATTTTATCGGTTTGCGATTAATAACCAATTTTATCAATTGCGGAGTCCTGATGTGGACGAAACGGCTTGGCGAGGCAACATTTTGGCTCCAAATCGGGAAGATATTGCACAATTTCACGTTCGGGCGGGCAGCAAACGCGAATCTGTGGAGTTAGAAACCGAAAAACCGAATCGAAATGTGATGGCGCATCGCGGTTTTGAGGCATTGCAAACCATCGTTCCGAACACCTCAATTGCCTTTATCCCTGGTGGTTGGATGGTGGATAAGCAACATTTAGTGATTTTGCGGACGGAAAAAGCAGTTGCGGGTGACTTAAATTATCGGTTTTTGATACAAAATAGTAAGGAAATGATTGACGGCAATACGTCAAATGGGTTTTCTTATGCGTTACAAAACCATGATGCGGTACGTTTGGTGAATCCAAAACAGTCGAATCGAGACCGTTATCGGATTGATTATGCGCGTAGTAATTACGATTTTTGGGCAAAAAACGTCTGGTTGAATGGAAAACAACGCTTTTTTTACCCTGCGGGCGAGAAAAGTTTATGGGCATATCATTTTGCGAACCTTATCAGTCAGCGTCATGCGTACCTGAAACCTGCGGAAAAAAAGAAAAATTTGTTTGAAAATGTGTCTATTTCGTTAGACCCGAATTTGACGGCTTCGGTGTATGACGCGATGAAAACACATTATAAAGGTAACTTATTTAAAGAACAAAAAATTGAGAATGAACGGGCGTTTAATTTGGTCGCAATGGACGGCAATGGGCGCATTAATTTGTTAGCGGATTATAAAAAAACGGTTCGGACGCGCATCAATCCCAATAAAATGGAGCGTTACCAAGATTTGATGACGCAATTTTATTTGGAAGGCAATGCCATTGAAGAACGCCGTATTTTTGGAAATGGTTGTCTTCAAAGGTTGAGTCCTGGGGTCGGTTCGAGCTTCAAACCCATTGTGTATGATGCAGTTACATCTGCGTATAATTTTAATTGGAATGATTTAATCTTGACTCCGCCTGTCGCGGGTGGGAGTGTTTTATCAAGCGAAGGCAACCACAAAGTGTTGTATAAGTACGCGGGCAAGAATGTTGGCAAGTGGAATTTTATAGATGGCGATAAGAATTTTACGACGTGTACAGGGCGCGATTACTTGGCGCATTCGAGTAATGTGTATCATTCGACGATAATATTTTTGGGTTCATTTGAGAAAGAAGCGTTTTTGGACAAACGTTTTTTCAAACCTTCGAGTCAATTGGGGCTTTCTGAAACGTTTCCTCAAATGAAATATCAAGGTAAATTAGTGGGTTTTTCGGAATGGGCAAAAGATTTTTCATCTAATAAATCATTGTTAGCCAATGGTTTATATAGAAATTATGATTTACCTTTGTTTTACAAACACGTAAGTGATAGTGCGCGAGGCAGACAAACGAATTTAATGTTAGGATTTGACGATGCGTTTTTGGGCAAAACCCAAAGTTCTTATAAATTGTGGAGTTTTCCAGAATATTCCATCTTTTCACAGGTGGATCGAAACAAAAATAAAGCGATTGAAGGGTTGCGACAAAGTACAGTTGGTGGATTTCCTGTTCAAATCACGCCGTTGAAAATGGCGGAAATGGCGGGTAAATTGGTTTCTGCGAATCCTGCTTATCGCGCAACGGTTCAGCAAAATGTTTTAAAATCACCAAAAGGCGCGTTATTTGTAGATGAATCTTGGGGCGGCGAACAAGCGTTTTTGAATTTTAAAAGTCAAACCATTTTGTCTTCGATGCACCAAATGGCAGCTACAACGGACGGTACAAATTGGGGCGTTGTGGCGAAAAAAGTACAAGGTTATGAAGCAAAAGGGTTGTATTTTTACGGCAAAACGGGGACAATTAATAGTCCGTACATGGTCGCGGGCAAAAAACAAGAAGTAGATAATCGGCTTTTTATGTTAGTCATCAGCAAAGAAAAATTGCATGATAGAACCGATTTGACACGAGATATGTTGCATGATAATCGTTTTTACGTATTATATTTTGTATTTCACCGTTCGCAAGGCGACACGATTGGACAAATGGTGGGTGAAAATATTGATAAAATTATTGAATCATCCGCGTTTAAAACTTATATGAAATGACGACACGTCCTGCCCGCGATCGGGGTGAAAAGGAGCCTTCGGGCGAAGAAGCGGCATGGGTTCGCCCTGTGTTGACGGTTTTAATCGTTTCGATAATTGGCTTTTTGTTGATGAATCCGACGGTTCAAACCAATCCTGCGCAAGCGTTTGGAGAGCCGAATCAAAACCAAATGTTTGATACAACGCGCCAATTGAAACGGATTTATTTGGATTCGTTTATGCCGATTTTTGAAGGTTTGAAGGCACAAGTTGGTTGCGAAACGACAGTGGAAGCGAACCAAAAGTTAAGAATTTTTGTTCAAGATAAAACGTGTGACCGTTCGTTTAACACGATTTACACGGGGAATATCGCGTTGAGCGAATATTTTAAGATGAAAAATAGTCCAATTAAGACAGTTTTGGAAGGTTACGGGTTTGAAACGGCGATTATAGAGACTGAAAAAGGGCGAATTGTGACATTGCCTGTTGATATGTTGAAAAGCGTCGTGGAAGCGTATCAGGAACACAAAGCGGTTATTGCGCCTAAAGCAGCGACTATCCCAAAAGTGGTTCCCGCAAAACTGAAACCCAAAATTAAGACAAGATGAATTTAGTTCGTTAGTTGGTTCGTTAGTTGGTTCGTTAAAACATTCTGTAACTAACTAACTAACTAACTAACTAACCAATTAACTAACCAACCAAAATAAAATAGCAATGAATTTTTTTCTATCAAAATATTATTTGCTTGAAAAAGCGACTTTACCCGAATTAATTAGTGCGCAAACCATCGAAGCACTCGCTCAACGCGATATTCCGGGTATTTTCATGGCGATGAAGCCGAGTGATGCGACTTTGACGGATGAACAAGTGCATGCTATTAAAGAGTTTCGCACCGTTTTTGCCGAAAAATACGATTACACTCATGAGTGGATGGCGCAATGGCAACAAGATTTTGCTAAAAATCACGGTTCACTTAAAGATATTTTATCAGGTTTGGCATGGGCGACGCTTGTGCCGACGGGTGTTGCGGTGATGGCGCATGGTGAATTGTTGGTTTGGCGGGTGCGTGCGGGTGAACCGCCGAAAATATTCAAAAATTATGATGCCATTGAACCGACGCAAACAGGGGATACTTGGTTGATTACGTGGGAAAAGGAAATTGCTAAACCCGATGACCAAATTCCTGCACAAGTCGTGGCGTTGGATTACGCGGAGAAATTGTATGAAGATAAAACAGATAAAGAACGTTTTGATATATTAAGCATTGATAGTCAATTTGATACGGATAAGCAAAATGCGATTCCTGCTCAAAATCCGAATTTAGGACGGCGGGTTTTGGCGATTGCGAAACGATTAGAAGCGGCTGGACATCCATTTGAACGATTTAAACCACTTCTAAATGTGGTTGCGCAACACGCGACTGTCGGCAAAGAGGCAACTTTGATATTAGCTAAATACGCTATAAAATCGCCGAAACCTGTGGTTAAACCTGTGCCTACAAAGCCAGTAGTTGTGCCAGAGCAACCAGTAGTGCCAGTAATTGTACCTGTCGAGCCAGTCGTTGAACCAGAAACCGAAGTTGCTGAAACGGATAATTCCACAGAAAATACTGCATCTTTTGATTACCGCCCAATTTTATTAGGACTTGCGATTAGTGTGGCAATTATTTTTGCCTATCAATATTACGAGACGAACAAAACCAGACGCATTTCACCAGGTTGGGCAAAGCCAACGATTAAAATTGATTCGTTGGTGA
>JBEEMZ010000021.1:0-30449 GCA_041192405.1 Bacteroidota bacterium
TCCTCATATCCGAGCAAACGAGGTTTCGGAATGCGCACTTTGGGTTGTTTTAGAGCTACTTGAACGGTCATTTTACCTATTTTGATGTTAAAAAGACTGCATTTTTTACAAAGATACAATGATTCCAGTTAAAAACAACTCTTTTTGATTCTAATCATCTATTTTTTATAAACGGGCAAATTCGCTTTCTTTATCACTTTTGTCACTTTTGTACTGAAAAAAATTTTGCATTGTTCCAATAATTCCTACATTTGCCGCAAGATTAAACAAGTCGTTGGATTTCGGATTTTAGATTTCGGATTTCGGATTTTGTAAAACATTGATTATCAATAAATTCCGCAATCCAAAATCCACATTCCGAAATCAGAACGGCTTTTCCAAAACCAACCTTTTTGATTTCGGATTTTGGATTTTGGATTTTAGATTTTTGGTTTAAATTTTGGTACTGCCAAACGTTGAACTTAAAAATCCAACATTCAAAATCCGAAATCTGAAATCCAAAATCCGAAATCCATAATGTCCAAAAATCTTCTAATAGTAGAGTCGCCTGCGAAAGCCAAAACGATTGAAAAAATACTCGGTGCTGATTTTAAAGTCAGATCAAGTATGGGGCATGTCCGCGATTTAGAAAAAACGGGTTTGGCGATTGATATTCAAAATAATTTTAAGCCCAATTATATCATTACGCCCGAAAAGCTCAAACTCGTCAAAGAACTTCGGGAGGAAGCCAAAAGAGCAACCGAAGTTTGGCTCGCTACGGATGAAGACCGTGAAGGCGAAGCCATTTCTTGGCATCTTTGTCAGGTCTTGAATTTGAATGAGCATACAACAAAACGGATTGTTTTCCGAGAAATTACCAAACCTGCGATTCTCAAAGCGGTGCAAAATCCGCGTAAATTGGATTTGCATTTGGTGGATGCGCAACAAGCGCGTCGTGTTTTAGACCGTTTGGTGGGTTTTGAACTGTCAGAATTGCTTTGGAAAAAAATCAAAGGTAATTTATCCGCAGGTCGCGTTCAATCGGTTGCCGTTAAATTGGTGGTGGAGCGCGAAAGAGCCATACAAAATTTTGATGCAAAGCCTTTTTTCAAAATAGAAGCGATTTTCGGAGTGCTGAATGCGCAAAATAAGCGTGTCGAACTCAAAGCCGAAGCCGCAAATAAACCCGAAATCGCTGCGGATGCTGAAACTTTTTTGAGAAAATGTATTGGTGCAAATTACCAAGTGCGCAAAATTGATATTCGCCCGACCAAGCGGAAACCTGCTGCACCGTTTACGACTTCGACTTTGCAACAGGAAGCAAGTCGAAAATTGGGTTTTTCGGTGAATCGGACGATGCAAAATGCGCAACGGCTCTATGAAGCTGGACATATTAGTTATATGCGAACGGATTCGACGAGTTTGAGTGAAGAAGCGTTGGCGCACATTGCGGAAACCATTAAAATTATGTATGGAGCGAAATATTCCGAAACACGCCGTTACAAGACCAATAAAGAATCGGCACAAGAGGCGCATGAAGCGATTCGCCCAACATACGTGCAAAATCAAATTGTTTCGGATGATAGAGATGCGCAAAAATTATATGATTTGATTTGGAAACGAACCGTCGCTTCTCAAATGGCGGATGCCGAATTGGAAAAAACGGTGGTTGATATTGGCATTTCGACGATTCCAACAGCAAAATTGGTTGCAGAAGGAGAAGTGATTAAATTTGACGGCTTTTTGAAAGTCTATTTGGAATCGAAAGATGAGGAAGATGAGGATACAAAAGGCATGTTACCGCCTTTGAAAGTGGGACAAATGTTGGATTTTAATTTGATGACTGCGACTGAAAAATTCACGCGTCCGCCTGCGCGTTTCACGGAAGCGGCGTTGGTGAAGGAGTTGGAAGAGCGCGGCATTGGTCGTCCTTCGACTTACGCGCCGACGATTACCAAAATTATGGAGGAAAATCGGGGTTATGTCATCAAAGAAACGCGAGACGGCACCTTACGCGCTTTTCAAATTTTGACTTTGGATAAATTAGGCAAAATTGCAAAATCGCAAGGGCAAGAAAAAGTCGGCTCCATTAAAAATCATTTAGTGCCGACCGATATGGGTTTGTTGGTCGTGGATTTTTTGGATAAGCATTTTGATAAAGTGATGAATTATGGTTTTACCGCAGCCGTTGAAAAAGAATTTGACGACATCGCGGAAGGCAAGAATAAGTGGACAAATATGATTGGTAATTTCTATACGCCGTTTCATGCGGATGTAGAACGGACTAAAAACGATGCGGATCGGGTGAGTGGAGAACGGATTTTGGGCAAAGATCCTAAATCTGGTAGAACGGTTTTGGTGCGCATGAGCAAATTTGGACCGATAGCGCAGATTGGTACAGGTGATGAATTGGCGGAAAAAGAGAAACCATTGTATGCTAATTTGAAACAAGGACAATCGTTAGAAACCGTTTCGGTTGAGGATGTTTTGAAGTTATTTGAATTGCCAAAACGGTTAGGCGAGAAAGACGGCAATGAAATTATGGTGTCTGCGGGTCCGTATGGTCCGTACATCAAGTTTGATAAATTAATGGTTTCTTTGCCAAAAGGTGTTGAACCACTTGATGTTACACTTGAAGACGCATTACAATATATTACTGAAAAGCAAAAAGCAGAAGCACCTGTTTTCATATATGAAAAAATGCCTGTTACGAAAGGGACGGGGCGTTTTGGACCATTCATTAAGTGGAATGATATGTTTATCAATATTCCTAAAAAATATAATCTTGAAACATTGACGTTTCCACAAGCAGTTGAATTGATTGAGGCAAAATCCGAAAAAGAATCGAATCGGTTCATTCATAATTGGGAAAAAGAGAAAATTTCAGTTGAAAATGGACGATGGGGCGCGTTTATTCGTTTTGGCAAAACGCAGATTTCGCTCAAAAAAGATGGTAAAAAAATGACCAATGAAGATGCTGCGAAATTGACCCTGGATGAAGTTAAAGCGTTGATTACCATTGAAGTACCTGGTGCTTTTGATAAAAAAGAGAAAGTTAAAAAGGAGAAAAAAAGTAAATAATGGATAAAAAATTGCGTCCTTTTGAACAAAAAGACGCAATTTTGTTTTTGAATCAAAAACAAAAGAACCATGATAAAATCGTTTAAAGTTCAGAATTTAAATAAAAAATATAATTTTGATTTTCAATTCAACGATGATTTGAACATTTTTACTGGTAAAAATGGTTCAGGTAAAACGACATTGCTTAAAACAATGTGGTATGCTTTGAGTGGTAACTTCAAAGAAATATTACCTAATGTATATATTGATGATTTTTATTTAAGTACAGAAAGTGAGGAACTTGAATTAAAACTTTATAGAGGACAGCAGAAATCTAAATCTTTTTTTAGATTAGACTCTTTTTTAGAGCCTAAAAATAATGTTAAAAAATCTCAAAACCATCCAGTTTTGAAAGATTTTTTAGCAGAAATGCCCTCACTACAACAAGAAAGTGCATTTTTTCCTACTTTTCGACGTAATGAAGGTGGCTTCATCAACGAAAAAACCGATTTTGCACCAAATGAATTAGAATTTGTTCAGATGTTTTCTAAACTCAATGCGCTTATTAGTGGAAATAGTGGCCGTAGTTTATCAAATGACAGACACCAATTTGTAGAATCTATTTCAACTCGTGATATTGTAAATTTGTTGACTCAGAAATATGCAGATATTTCAACTAAAATCTCAACCATAGAAAAACAACAATCTGATTTTATACTTCAAAGTGTTTCAAAAAGTTCTGGTAATGAAAAAAACATTTTGTTTAAAATTAAAAAAAGACAGCAGGAAACCAATTCTAAAAAAGAGGCTTTGTTAAAACCATTTACGGTACTTTCTGAGTTAATTAGAACTATTTTTGATGATAAAGGAATTAAAATAACAGATAACTTATCTTTAGGTGATGCCACAACAGCAATTCTATCCGATAAATTGTCTGCAGGCGAAAAGCAAATGTTGAGTTTTTTATGTTATTGCATGTTCGCACAAGATACGGTGATCTTTATTGATGAGCCAGAATTGAGTTTACATCCCGATTGGCAACGATTATTAATGCCGACCCTTTTAGAAATTGCGCCAACCAATCAATTTTTTATTGCAACACATTCACCTTTTATTTATGCGAAATATCCAGATAAGGAAATTATTTTGGATCAAGATAAAGGAGGTATATAATGGCGAGAGTAACCATTTCCATAGACGAATTAGTCGCAACACTTAAACGTTCGAATTTACCCACCATTTTAGTAGAAGGCGATGATGATGTGATGGTTTATCGGCAGTTTGAAAAACAATTTGGAGCAAGAAAAGTCAGTATTTTACCTTGTGGTGGCAGAAATACTTTATTAAAAGTATTTGAACGAAAACATGAATTCCCTCATTTAAAAGTTCATTTTATTGCAGATAAAGATATGTGGGTTTTTGAAGGCGTGCCAGAAAAGTATGCAACTATTTCATTTACAAGTGGTTACAGTATTGAAAATGATTTATATGCAGATGGATTCAAGCGTTTAGATGCGTTATTGGATGAAGATGAATTGATTCATAAAAAAGAATTGTTAGAGAATATCGTTGAATGGTTTGCTTCCGAAGTGGAGAAATATTTGAATGATGGCAATGAAATGAGACTTTCAGAATTTACTTTATTGAGTCCGAAAGTGATGGAAAAAAGTAAAAACCATTTCACAACTATCTTTTTGACAGAACAAGCATTTGTAAAACCAACTTCTAAAATGATAGAATTGGTACAATCTGAAAATTATAAACGATTGAGAGGCAAGTATTTATTTGAAATATATACTAAAATTTTTGAATTTTATAGAAAAGCAAAAGATGTTAAATCCGTAACCTATCATAAAAATCAGTTAATGGATATTTGTTATCGAGAAGGCGTAAAAAGTTCGATTGAGACTACTTGCATGCAAAAAATGATTCACGAGATAAAAATTGTTTTTGGATTATAGCTGTTTATGGAGTGAAGGAATTTCAAAAAAAAATTGAAATTCCTTCACTCTTAATTAAAATTATTTCCGAGCATTCCAAATCACTTCTTCTACACTCAAATCTTGACCTAATTTGCGCCCCAAAACAAACAAATAATCGGATAACCGATTCAAATACTGAACAATAATGGGCAAAATAGATTGTTCAAAATCCAATGCAACGACCGTGCGTTCTGCTCGACGACAAACCGTTCGCGCCACATTGCAATAAGAAACGGTTGGATGTCCCCCTGGCAAAATAAAATTTTTCAAAATGGGCAATTCACTTTCCATTGTATCAATTTCGCGTTCCAATAATTCAATATCACTATTTTTCAAATCAGGCGTTGCCATATTTTTAGCGGGGTCGCTTGCGAGGTTTGCGCCGATGGTAAACAGTCTGTCTTGAACCGATTTTAAAATGGTTTTATAATGTGGCGTTTCAATCAAATCTCGAATTAAACCAATATAAGAATTGAGCTCATCCACCGTGCCATAAGCCTCAACGCGAATGTGGTTTTTAGGAACTCGTGCGCCTCCAAAAAGACCCGTTTCCCCTTTATCACCTGTTTTGGTATAAATTTTAAAAGCCATATTTTATTTGATAATTTAGTTTAAATGGCTGCAAAGATAGTGATTATAAGATACCAATTTCACTAATTTTCACAAATGCCTCTATTGGAACTCGGGAGCGAACTGTCTTGTTTAGTAACTTTTGTGGTGAAAAGTATAGGCAATTTTAAAAAAATGTAAAATTCTTCTTACTTTTGTGACGAATCTGTAATTAGATTTCGGAAGGTGGATTTCGGATTTCGGAATATATTGATTTTCAGTTACTTATAAAATCCACCTTCCGAAATCCACATTCCGAAATCCGTCATCACCTTTAAAAATCCATTAAAACAACAGTTTATGACATCGTTTGAAAACCTTAGTAAAGGCGAAATTGAATTATTGGAAAATGCGATTCCGCAAATCGCCATCTTGATAGCAGGCGCGGATGGCAATATTGACCAAGATGAAAAAGATTGGGCAGCTAAATTGACGCATATTAGAGGTTATGCGAATCCAAAAGCATTGCAAGCATTTTACGATGCAATTGACCCACATTTCAATACAAAATTTGGCGATTTCATCCAAGCACTTCCTAAAGATACGGAAGAACGGCAAGCCATTTTAAATACAGAATTGGCTAAATTGAATGATATTTTCCCAAAATTAGAACCCCGATTTGGTTATTTATTGTACCAATCGTTTGTAAGTTTTGCGAAACAAATCGCAAAAGCATCAGGTGGCATGTTGGGATTTGCAACGATTAGCCGTGCTGAAAAAAAATGGGTGGATTTACCCATGATAACGCCTGTGGCACAACCACCACACGAACAACCAATTTAAATGTAGTTAGTTGGTTGGTTAGTTAAATAATTGATAATCAATTATTTAACTAACCAACTAACGAACTGCATTCATCATTAAAAATATTGGTTCTTCCGCGTTTTTTGATAATCAACCGTTTGGAAGGTTTAAAACCTTCCAAACGGTGTCGTATCGCTGTATTTGCGCTCAAAACGCGGAAGAACTAAAATATTGCTTACGTTTTAAAAATCAAAACAAAATGAGAAGGATTTCTTTACGTCAAGCGTTGCGCGAGGCAATGCAGGAGGAAATGCGCCGCGATGAATCTGTATTTCTAATGGGCGAGGAAGTCGCCGAATACAACGGGGCGTATAAGTTGAGTGAAGGCATGTTGGCGGAGTTCGGCGCGAGGCGAGTGATTGATACGCCGATTGCTGAATTAGGTTTTACAGGCATTGGTGTGGGCGCGGCAATGAACGGTTTGCGTCCGATTGTGGAGTTTATGACTTGGAATTTTGCTATTTTAGCGTTTGACCAAATTGTGAATAATGCAGCAAAAACACTTTCGCAATCCGCAGGACAATTTGGTTGCCCGATTGTCTTTCGCGGGCCATCAGGCGCGGCAGGACAATTAGCGCAACAACATTCTCAAACTTTTGAAAGCTGGATGGGCAATGTTCCTGGTATAAAAGTCATTTCGACGATTGACCCTTATGATGCAAAAGGTTTGATGAAAGCAGCGATTCGGGATAATGACCCTGTTTGTGTGTTTGAATCGGAAATTATGTATAATTTTCCTGATGCGAAAGGCACGATGGGAAAAGATAAAAATGGGCAATTACGCCCTCTACCTTATGAATCATTTGGCATTGTGCCAGAAAATGAAGATTATATTGTGCCAATTGGTAAAGCATCTATTCGGCGCACAGGTACTGATGTGACATTAGTTTCATTTAACAAAATGGTGATTGAGTGTTGTTATGCGGCGATTGAATTGGAAAAACAAGGCATTTCAGCAGAAGTAATTGATTTATGTTCCATTCGTCCTTTGGATATGAAAACTGTTGTTGAATCGGTTAAAAAAACAAATCGTTTAGTGGTAGTGGATGAATCGTGGCCCATGTTTGGGGTTTCAGCAGAGATTGCTTATGAAGTACAACGTTATGCTTTTGATTATTTGGACGCACCTGTATTGCGGGTGAATGGTGCGGATGCATCTATGCCTTACGCGGCGGCTTTGGTGGAAGCGTATTTGCCAAATCCGAGTAAGATTATTAAGGCAGTAAAGGAAGTTATGTATGTGAAATAGCGAACGGATATGGACATGGGAAACATAGCTTTTTATAAAGTTTTGTGAATCAATGATTTGCAAAACTTTATAAAAGCTATATTTCTTATGTCCCTATCCGTTTGCAAAATTAGTATTATTTTTTTGTAAACGGATAGGGTTCCATCTCTACGAAATCATTGACCCTCAATGTAAAACCTGTAATTTTACCATTTTCCATTTTAAACGGAATCGAATGAATGCCTAATATTTTGTTAGAATAGAAACATAAAAAATTATGATTGCCTTGTGACTCTAAATGACCCATTAAATTTGGATGTTTAGAAAAATACATTTTTAAACGATTTTCCTTCCGCACCACCGTTACATCGCCATAAATCTCATTTGTATAAGTTCCAATATAATCATCAAATTTCAAAGAACTCGGTTGATGCACTTTCATTTCAGCGGCACATTTCAAACGTTCTTTCATAATCGCGTCTGTAGCGTCTTTTTCAGCATGCGCAAATTTGTCATAACTCAAATAACTATAATCTCTAAATGGCAATCCCATATAATAATCGGTGATTTCATTCTTCAAAACATGGAACAAATTCTGATTATCTTGATTTGTCAAAACAATAATCCCTAATTTTTCACTCGGAACCATCACCACAGAAGTCAAAAAACCATCTACGCCGCCCGTATGTGAAATCATTTCTTTCCCATTATAATCTTCCAAAACCCAACCTAATCCATATAATTGATAATTTTGATTAACAAATTTATTTTTTTTGTTATTCATAATTGTTTGAGGTTTAAATGTTTCTTGAATGACAGACGTTGAAACAATTTGTTTTCCATCCAAACGCCCACTATCCAATAGCATTGTTACCCAATGTGTCATATCCGAAATAGATGCACTCATAGATGCTGCGGGTCCAAAATTATCAATGTGCGGATAATTCATCGAATCCATCCGAGATTCCACAAGCGTATGTGGACGCGCCGCATTTGAATTGTTAATGATTGAATCACAATGCGTAAAAGTACGTTTCATATTCAAAGGAATTAAGAAGCGTTCTTTGATGAAATCATCCCAACTTTTGCCCATAATGGCGGGAATTAACTCGCCCGCCGCCAAATAACCTGCATTGCAATAACCCCAAGTGGTTCTAAATGGATATTTTGGACGATGTTTTGCCAATAAACCAATGATTTCACTCCGACTTAGATTTGAATCCCAATGCGTAAAGTCGCCTTGAAACGTTTGCAAACCCAACCGATGACATAAAACATCTCGAACTGTGACTTGTTCGGTGGAAGCCGCATCATAAAGTCGAAATTGTGGCATCCAACGCGTCATTTTGTCATCCAATTTCAACTTATTTTCTTTTTCCAACATAGCTAAAGCAGTGGAAGTGAATGCTTTAGTACATGAACCAATCATAAATAATGTATTTTCATCCACACGCTCTCTACCCCATTCCCAACGCCTGCCATGTCCTTTCATATAGACAATTTTACCATCTTTGATGATAGCAACTGCCATCCCTGGTACACGCCACATTTGCATACCGCGTTCGATGTATTTGTCTAAACTATCGGTTAGGAATAAGGGGCTGCGTCCAGCCGTTTTGATGGGCGTTTGCGCGGTGCTGTGACAGGCTATGAATAGCCAACATGCGATTATAATGGTAATTTTGTTCATAAATAAACGTTTAAAAATCAGGTTGTTATATTTTAAAAATGATCGCAAATACGTAGAGATAGGGCAGTGCCCTATCTCTACTACTACTGCCCTATCTCTACTACTGCCCTATCTCTACTACTGCCCTATCTCTACTAATATATAATCTACTGTTAACCAATAGTTTATAATTTATGTTGATTTTAATTTGAAAAACACTCATTTTAGAGTTAAAAACAAGCGTTCAATACTAAAAAACATAACAACGACGTTACAAAAACAATATTTTCTACTTTTTCATGCAAAAATAGTTTTTTCATAAAAAAGATTTATTTTTGCAGCAGTAAAAACTTTACAAAACAAAAGTGAAACAAATGCAATGAACATCATGATGATTCGTAGGGATTCAATATTGATGATAGCATTGAAGAGCGATACCTGTAAAAGGGCATCGCTTTTTTGTTAGTTGGTTAGTTGGTTGATGTTTTAATTAGGTAACTTATGAAACCATTTATCAATTTACCAGTTTCATTACAAAGTCCGATGCCTTCATTAAATTGAATTTCATGAATCAATTCTAAACTTTTAGCTAAGTAAAGCATTGATTTGACTTCACTATTAGAACCTCTGGATATGTATATAAATCGCACAAATTCTTTATTGCTACCTCTATCAAAGCCTTCTGCCAAATTGTTTGAAACCGAAACGGATGCTCTACAAATCTGGTCACGAAAACTAAAGTCTTTTAGTTGTCCAAATGTTTTGTAAATAAAAACGCCTAATTGTTGACTTTTTGCCAACACTGCAAATCTTCAAAGCGTGCTATTCTCATTGTTTGTTATTTAACTAAATTAAAAAATAGAAATGATTTAATTTAGTTAGTTAGTTCAGGGTGAGCGAAAAGTCGTTTTTAGAATCTGTTTTTCAAAGAATTTTAGATTCTTTGAAAAACAGATTCTAAAAATGACTTTTCGTTCACCCTGTTTATAAGGTTTCAAAAGATTGATTTTCAATACTTTAACCAACCAACTAACCAACCAACTACTTATTGCACTACAAATTTAAAAGTACCAATACTTCCTTGCTCCGAAATCGGGCGCAAGAAGTAAATACCATTTGCTAAACCATTGATATTCAAGGTGTAATGATTATCACCTTCCGAAAAAACACCACCATTCACTTTCTGAACCAATTGTCCCATATTATTCAATACCTCGAATTTCAAATCATTAACCGTTGATTTTAAGTTGAAATCAATGTTTAATTGGTTATCCGTCACAGGATTTGGATAGATATTTTGAATCGTTCCCATACTTAACTCATTGGTTTCCAATGGAGATTCGCCACAAATCAATCGTCTTAAAAAGACCGTTGCTTTGACCGTGAAATCCGCCGCCTGTGCAGCGTATGCACCAAGTGGGTCATAAATATTCGTATGTCCGCCCCCTTGTGCCGTCACCATCGTACTTGGAATCCTCAATTGCAAGGCTTGATCATGCAATTCACGGCTACCATAACAGTTAAAATTATAGACATTTTTGCCAAAACCATAAGGCACCACATCATCCGCCGTACCATGATAACTTACAAAAGGTGGGTCACCAGCATCTAACCAACTTTTAAAAAGCAAGGCTCCTGACATATTAATAATACCTTTGATGCTTGACGAGTAACCCGCACTTCCCGAATTACCTTCAAAACCGCCTTGTGCCGCAATAAGCGTCCGCATGCCCGCAGAAAGATTATCCGTAGAATCCATCATGCCAACCAATAATGCCGTAATCGCACCCGCCGAAATGCCGCCACCAATAATATTATTCGGGTCAATTCGGTACGTGTTCGTTGTAGCCGCATCTTTGCGGAGGAAACGAACCGCCGCTTTCATGTCATGCATCGCTTGAACAATCGAAGGTAATATTTTAGCCGAATCTGGAAATCCAAGAACGCCAATTTGATACAAGCGATAATCAAAAGTGACCGTCACATAACCTTTTTTAACATACAACTTTGCCGTTTCTGCCATCGTTGCCCGAGTGCCCGCCACAAAACCGCCTCCAAATGCCAACACAATAGCAGGGCGTTTGCTCAAAGTGTCGCCTGTCGGTTGATAAATGTCCATATAAAGGGGGTCAACCGTCCCAAACCAAGTCATATTTCTACCGAATTCAACGGTGGTTTGCGTAAAAGTCGGATATACATCCGTCAGATAACGCGTTGCATTGCAACCTAAAGCATTTTGAGCCGTTGCTTGTTGCGCCATGCAACAAAGGATCGCTAAGAAAAGCGAAGTAAAAAGGGCTTTCATAAAAGAAAAATTATAAATGTGTGAGAATAGGTTTTACGCTCCAAATCTACAAATGGAGATGCACAAATGTACAACTTTTTTAAATGTATAAGGTTTTTTATGATTTAGTTAAAAATCATAACCGATTGACAATCAAGCATTTAAATTTTTATACGAAATTTATATAATTGTACCAAAAATTTTTTTTAATTTTGCCGCAGTTTTGTTACCATTTTTATCCATCCAATCTAAATTTAACATGAAAAATATCCTTACCTGTTTATTGGTAAGCCTTTTCGCCCTCACCCGCAGCGCGGCACAAGTCACTTGGACAGGCGCACCAACAGGCGGCGTTTGGTCAACAGCAGCGAATTGGAGTAGTGGCGCAGTCCCAGCAGCGACCGATTCCATCGTTTTAAGCACGAATGCAACCGATACTTTAATCCTTTCAGACCTTCCCGCAACCCTTAGTTTAGCCAAGTTGCGGATTGGAGGCACTACCAAAGTTAAATTTTGGGGTTTGACCACTTCAACCGTTATCACTATCTCTGGTGGTGCGGGAGCAGATGTCGTCATTGATTCCTTAGCCTCTTTAACGTTGGCATCGAGTAGCGTGATTGGCGGTGCAGGTTCGATTGCTATCAATCTTGCGACGGATGCGACAGCTGAAATTACAGGAAAATTGCATTTTACGACCAATACGAGCAGTAGTGCTAATGCGCATCGCTTACAAGGTTTGATGGCGAATGCGATTACGTTTAAAAATGGTGCTGTATTTACGATGGGCCCAGGTGCGTCAGGCAATCCTTTTGGTGCAGGAACAGGTGTTTCTGCTGCCAATTCTGTGTTTTTTGATAGCGGTTCTGCCTTTATTTTTAATGGCGGTTCCAATCCTTTTGCATTGACAGCACCCGCATCTGTCACTATTTTTAATCCGAATAGCACCTATAAAATCAACACGGCGGGCACTGCCCTAACCCCTGCATTGAGTGGGCGGACTTATGGGAATATCGAAGTAACGAATGCGGCGTATGCAGGTACATCGGTTGGTGCAGGTGCATTTACCATAACAGGCAATTTAACAGTCAGTGCTGGAACGATAACATTGAATTTGTCGGGCGGTGTGAATGTAAAAGGCAATATTACGGTCGCGCCTACTGCTTCTTTAACGTTTGGTCCCGCCGTTTTAGTCACGTTGAATGGCACAACGGAGCAACTTTTAACGAATAATGGACGCTTGACGTTTGGCGACTCAACCACCATTTTGAAAGTCAATAATGCAGCAGGAGCGCGGTTAACAACGCCAATTTCAACACGCACATTAACCCTCACAAATGGTTGTGTTACATTGGATAACAATGATTTAAATATTACACATTATATGAATGGTGGTTCCGTATTGAGCCACGTTGTGACGAATGGAACAGGCGTTTTGCGCCGTGAAAACGTTGGCGCAACCGCAACCAATTTCCCTGTGGGCGTATCAAAATTAAGTTATGACCCTGTTTTGTTAACGAATAGTGGGGTGGTTGATACATTTGGTGTTCGGATTGACACGATTTTAACGAACCCACCTGCGAGCGTGACCAATCGAAATAATATTTTGAAAAGAGAATGGAATATTAGTGAAAGTGTGGCAGGTGGCAGCAATTTGACCGCTACTTTTTCTGTCGATCCATCTGCGTTGAACTTAAATAACACTGCGTTTATGCCACTAAACGTAATTATTGGTCAATATACGAATAGTTGGAATTCCTTAATTGCGAATTTGGGTGCTGCGGATGTAACGGTAACAGGTTTGACAAGCGTTTCAGCATTTGTGATTGCGAATTCGGGTGCATTTGCGGCGGCGGCAGCCGTTGGCGGCACAATAGCAACTACAACGACTAATATTTGTATTGGAACAAGTACACAATTGACTTTGACAGGTGCGGCAGGTGATACTTTGCAATGGCAAGCTTCATCAGATAGTTTGGTTTGGGCGAATACAGGAACGATTGGCGCATTAATGTTAAGTGTAAACCCTTCTGTAACAACCTTTTATCGTGTAAAAGCAACTGGCGCAGGTACGACTTATTCAACTACGATTAAAATTGTGGTGAATCCAAAACCAGTTCCAAACTTCACCTTTACGACTGTCGGCGGCGCGGTTACGTTCACGAATACGAGTACAGGCGCGAGTACCTACACGTGGCGTTTTGGGAATCCGACCAATTCAACTTCGACGCTTGCCAATCCGACATTCACCTACACGGCAAATGGCAATTATACAGCCCAACTCATGACCACTTCTGCGGCGGGTTGCGTAGATTCTACTTCAAAAGGAGTTACGATTACGCGAGTTGGTATTGACGAAACCAAATATACGTATGGTTTGAATATTTATCCAAATCCGACACAAGAAGTTTTGAATATTGATTTAAAATCAACGCCATTAATCAATGATGAATTATTGGTTTTAGACGGTTTCGGAAGCGTCAAAATCATTCAACCATTGACACAATCGGTTCAATTGACGACAACTCAATGGTCAGCAGGCATTTATTTCATAGCGATTCGACGCAATGGCAATTTACAAATCATTGAAAAAATAATGAAAAACTAAATTTCGCCACATTTTTTGAAACACATAGAAACAGAATACACTAAAAATCAAAAATCTATGTCACCTCTGTCCATATGCGTTTCAAAAATCCATATATGTTCCAAAAAAAAATGCGTCAATCCATCCGATTGCCGCATTTTTTGCTACATTTGCAAAAAAATTAAAGAGCATGTCTAATAAACGTACTGAAATTCAAAGTCTTGGTGAATTTGGTTTAATAAGTCACCTCACCAAAAACAATCCGACTTACAATGCGTCCACTCTAAAAAGCATTGGCGACGATGCAGCAGTCATTGATAATCAAGGACTTAAGACGGTTATCAGCACCGATTTACTGGTGGAAGGCATTCATTTCGACCTCATGTACGCGCCCCTAAAACATCTCGGTTACAAAGCAGTGACGGTTAATTTGTCAGACATTTACGCGATGAACGCGATTCCAAAACAAATTACCGTTTCGATAGCCATATCAAATCGGTTTTCAGTGGAAGCATTAGAAGAATTATATGAAGGCATTTATGCAGCGTGTCGGGCGTACAAAGTGGATTTGATTGGCGGCGATACCACTGCTTCGCCGAGAGGTTTGGTCATCAGCGTCACCGCGATTGGTCAAGGCGAAACCCAAAAATTGGTTTATAGAAATGGGGCAAAAAAAGGAGATTTGATTTGCATAACGGGCGATTTAGGGGCGGCATACCTCGGTTTACAGCTTTTAGAGCGTGAAAAACAATTATATTTAGCGCATCCGACGATTCAACCGCAATTCGATGACCAATCGTACCTGATCGGAAGGCAGTTAAAACCAGAAGCGCGGCGTGACATTATTGAAGCATTTGACAAAAATGCGTTAATTCCGACCTCCATGATGGATATTTCGGACGGGCTTGCATCTGAATTACATCATATATGTAGTCAATCGGGTGTTGGCGCGTTCATTGAGGAAAGTGGCGTACCGATTCATCCCGATGCGCAATTGCAAGCCATCCATTTTAAACTTGACCCCATTACCTGTGCATTAAGCGGGGGCGAAGATTATGAATTATTGTTCACGATTGACCCGAAAGATATAGATAGAATTAAATATTTACCAGATATTTACATTGCGGGCGAAATCGTAGATGCCAAAGATGGCATCAAATTGCATACGAAAGGCGGCAAAGTCCATCCAATTAAGGCACAAGGCTGGCAACATTTTTAACTTAATGATAAATTATAAAGGACAGGGTGAACGAAAAGTCATTTTTATAAGATGAAAAGGTACTTTTTCCGCAGATTTTTGGTTGAATTTATAAAAATCAGCGAAAAAAATCAGCGAAATCTGCGGGAAAGAGTCTTTTCAGATTATAAAAAAGACTTTTCGTTCACCCTGTCCTTCATAATTTATCATTCATCATTAATTGATATTATGTCTTTGAAAAAAATCGCTGTTGATGAAGTGCCAAGAGCATACTTAATTGGCATGCTCCTATTAGCATGTGGCAGTATCCTGTTTTCAGGAAAAGCCATATTCGTTAAAATTGCCTATCGTTACGATACAGATGCAAGCACCTTATTAGCATTGCGCATGCTTTTTTCAATGCCCATTTATGCATTGATAGCCTATTCAGTACAAAAAAAAGCGGAAATCAAAGTCATTTTAACTCAAAAACAATGGATTTTCACAATTCTTGCTGGATTTAGCGGTTATTATGTAGGCAGTTTGACCGATTTTATGGGTTTGAAATACATCTCCGCAGGGATGGAGCGACTCATTTTATTCACCTTTCCAACGATGGTCTTGATATTAAACGCCCTATTTTTCAAAATAAAAGTCACAAAACACCAATATATTGCCATTTTTTTAACCTATTTAGGCATTTTCATTGCGTTTCAAGCCGATTTGACAGCAGGCACACAAATCAATATCCCATTAGGCAGCCTGCTCGTTTTCGGAAGCGCGTTCACCTATTCCATCTATTATGTCCTTGCAGGGCAGATGATTCCAATCGTTGGAAGCGTGTTATTTTCTTGTTATACGATGCTTGCCGCAGGTGTATTTGTCTTGTTACACAATTTTTGGGTCAATGGATGGTTATTTTTGCATCAAAATCCCATCATTTACCTTATCGGAGCTGCTATTGCTATTTTTGCGACCGTCATTCCAACCACACTTATTGCCGAAGGCATCAAACGAGTCGGGTCGTCAAATGGGGCGATTGTTGGGTTTATCGGGCCCGTTTCAATGATTTTCATGGCAAACATTTTTTTGGGTGAAAAAATCACCTTTTTACAATTGTTAGGAACGGCAGTCGTTTTAATAGGCGTTTTGCGCGTCGCAAAAAAGTAATACCTATGTTTCCTATGTCCCTATGTGTTTCCCCCAAACAGGCTTCATCAAATCAGGTTTATTAAGATTAGGTATCTTAAAATCACGTATTGCATTCATTTTCAATTGATTAAAAATAGTTAAAACTTTATGTGCGACATCGGGCATCAAAGCAAATTTCACAGGAAATATTTGAATTGCATTCATGCACACATCTACACACACGTCCGTAGGCAATATCACTTCAGATTGCAGTGGTTCTGCCCTATCCACACGATAAGTTGCCCAACGCGCATTTGACCAATTAATATTCGGCAATAAACGATTCATTTCTGATTTTGCAAACAAAATTTGTTCTTTTTCGGAACGTTCAACCCCTTTTGTAGCAATGTCGCCGCCCAAATTCCAAATTTTTTGTTTATTTTCGGTATAATGTGTTGTAATGATAACAGGTGTAAAGGCATTCAATTCGGGCGAAACGCAGACACCATTAAAGTCAGGCAAATCTTGTTTATAAATGACGACTTGATGTAAAGGTCTTTTCTGCATTTTTTGCATTGACTTATAACATAACTGCTTGATTTTCAATTCATTAACCAAAGATTCATTGCCCGCACCTGCGGTAAAAATAAAAAATTGCGCTTCGATGCTATCACCATTTTGCAAAGTCAATGATTTTAGGACACCTTTTTCATCAAAACAAAAATCTGTTTTTTGATTTATTTTAAAAATAAAATTTGCATAATTGTCATACAGATTCTGAATCAAAGAGGGCATATCTAAAATCATTTCAGCTGCTTCAAACACTTTACCTGTATAATTAGAATGTTGTAAAAGCGATGGAAAATCTTTTTTAGACAATTTTTTAAAATCATTGCCCACCAATTTATCATAAAAATCAGCATTGACAGCTACATTTTGCGTCCAATAATGCTGATGTTGCGCTGAAACTTTGGTTTTGGAAAGATCCACTCCTCCCCTACCCTGCAATGCCTCTGTCCACTCGCGCTGCATCTCTTTCAATTTAGCAACGATTTCTGGATGATTTTGATATTTAAAACCACTATGTATAACACCTTGTGAATGAATGGTTTGTGTACCACCAATTTTTTCATTTTCCAATAAAATAACCGAATAACCTTCCTTTTTCAACCGATTCAACAACCACAATCCCGCAATACCGCCGCCAAATAATATAATATCTGTTTTAAAAATATGATTCATTTTAAGTAAATAAATGAGGTTTTGGAATCCATTTAGAATTAATTATAAAATCAGCTTTGCCACCTGCCGTTTTTGATTTACCATCTTTGCGCAAGATAAACTCTTTGTCTTCCAATTGATTAAATATAGTTCTAATTTTTCTTTTAAAATTTTCATAATCTTTCAAATCAATCACTTTTTTGTGCCGATTTAAATAAATAAAAGTACCTATGCGATTCGCGCTCACTACTTCTGCTTGAACCGCAAATTCATTATGCCAATATACTGCATTCAAAATTTCTTGATAATCAGGTTTTAATGCAATCCATTCCTTTTCAAAAATCTTTTTTAAGGAGTCTGAAAAATCTTTTTGCATCAAAATTCTATTCACTTGATAAATCGGATAAATATCCGCACTCGCAGCATTTTTAAATATTAAACCTTTTTCTTCTAAATGCACAATCACATCATTATGATTATTATCCATCGTAAGCAAAATCGTATAACGTTCTGCTCGATTCAACGATTCTGATTTGTGAAAGAAACTTAACACAACTTTTTCATCCTCAGTAGGTTCTCTATTTAATTTTTTAATAATATAATCGGCAAAACTATTTAACCAAAGTGCCATCGCATCATCATAAACCTTTCCATTTGGAATAAATAATTTTATTTCACCATCTGTAAGAATATAATATGGGACATCAATTTCATTTTCCAAACACGCATCTATCAACGAAGTCAGCCCGCGTCCTTTGCCTTCCCAATAATCAAAACTTTTCAATAAATGGGTTAATTTAGGATTTCGAGCCACTTGAATCGGTATAATACGCCTTATTTTTCCAAATTCTGTATCTAAATAAATGCGTTGTCTGCGCTCAAACATACCAGGATTCCGAATCATAAGGCTCTCATTCGGTCGAATTTCAATAATCACAAACCTATCTGTGTTATAATTGCGATGCGCAATAGCATTATTAATGCTTTCTCGAATCAATGCTTCGGGGTATTCAGGTGCCGCAGTGCCGCCATTCGCATAACTCACACCTACTTGAATATTTCGCCAGACAAAATTAAAACAACCTTCTATCAAATCTATAATATTATCATTTATAACTTCTTTACTTTGAGCAATTTTGGAAGTATTCGGCGTAATGACATAACAATCTACCTCACATTTTCCTTGAATATGTTTTTCCACATCATCGCCGCAAACTAACATACCAAGTAGGGTCGGCTGCTTTTCTCGAATGAAATTTTCACGATCCAGAAAAGATAAGGCATGTTCTAAACTCGTTTTTAAGGTTTCTCCTTTTCGTTTTCCTCGATTAAATCGCAAAATATATTGATTTAATTTATCTATATTCAGTGCACCAAGTCCTACATTCGGGACAATAAAAAGTTCTTGATGTTTAATAATATCTTTTTTCAATTCCTCATATTCTTCAATTTCCATATTTGTTAAACGATGATATCCAGTGAGTTTTCGTCTATACGCAGCCCCTTCATAATAAACATATTTCTCATCATCCGACAATTCTTCTACATAAACAACCGCCACTTTCCCGCTCATAAAATCAAGTATTTCAAATTTTGAAATATAAGGCGTTAAATTCAAGACATTTCCATGATTATCTTTAAATTTTTTGGGCAAATCTTGTTTCAAATGCTTTTCATTCGCATCACTATTATTATAACCTGTAAATTTATAATGTGGCGGTTTTGCATTATTTTTATCATTAATACCAATCACAATAATTCCTCCATTAGTATTCAAAAAAGCACAAACGCTTTTATACCAATCGTCGCCCCAGCCACTTGAAAGGTCTTTCAATTCAAAACGATGTGTTTCCACCTCTTTGTATTGATTTTTTTTAATACAATCTTCAATGATATGTAAATTTTTCTCTATGGTATTCATTTCTTGGATGTTGTTTAAATGGACAATACGGTGAAAACAAAAAAGCGTTTTGATAGTTCAAAAACAATATCCTTTTACAAACCATTTGGAATCATCATTCCTTTCGATTTTGCAACCAAAACATCTTGATTTTTCGCCTCTATGTTTCCCAATAACAAATATAATTTGGCACGTTCCAAATAATATTCGCCTTTTTGCGGATTAATTGAAATTGCTTTCGTGAAATCATTGAGTGCTTCCAAATCTTGTTTCAATTGCCTCCGCAAAATACCCGAATCAAACCATGTATCTGCATCATTGGGTTTCAATTGCAAATAAGCAATATTATCCGCAAGCGATTCCGCCAAGTTGCCCATAGATTGATAAATCAAGGAACGCATCGCATAACCATTCAACAATTTGTTGTCTAAACGCAAACCTTTATTCGCATCTAACAACGCTTCCTCGTAACGCCCCGCCTTACCTAATGCCGCCGCACGATTGACCCAAAGTTCTGCAATTGTCGTATCTTTAGATAAGGCTAAATTATAATCTGAAATCGCTTTATCATTTTGCCCCATATCAAAAAACGTTTTGCCGCGACTATTTAAAGTACCCGCTTTGCCAGAAAGAGCAATTGCGTTATCAAAATCAGCAATTGCTTTTTTGAAATCTTTTTTATCTCGAAAATAAATCGCCCGATTGCCATAAGGCAAACTTGAATTTGAATCATATTTTAATGCTTGCGTCCAAAGCGTTTCCCCATTTTTCCAAGTTTGAGTTTGTTGATAAGTCATTGAACAACAAAGGATTATGTACAAAATTAACGCTCCATTGATTATAGTTTTGTAATTATTTGTATTTTGAATATAGAAATTAATAAATCCTATTACCATCAAAAATAATCCAAAATAAGAAATATATGTAAAACGGTCTGCTAAAAAGGCTTGTCCCGCGCCTACAATTTGCGAAACAAACATAAAGTTGAAAATAAAAAAGGCTAATCCGAATACAATTAACTTATTTTGTTTTAAGTACTGCTGATAAATAAATACCAAAGTTGCAAATCCCAACAACGCACCTACATAAAAATAAATCGGAATTTTAGCAGGATAAGGATAAACCGCCGTCATCATATACGGATAAATACATTTTACCAAATATATGAAATAAGTATATCCAGCAATACCGAGTCGTTCAAAAAAGTTAAAATGAACGGTATCGCCTTCAAATTGAATGGTTTTAGCAGCTTTCAAAAACCAAATACTCATCCCACCCCAAATCAACGCAATTACAAAAAAAGGTATTTTTTCGAGCAGCGATTTTCTCAAATTTTTATCGAAAAAATAATCAAATGCTAACAACGTTAAGGGTAATGCAACCGCTTGAATTTTGGAAAATAGTGCGAGTATAAAAAATAGGTAAGTTAAAATAATATTTTTATTAAATTTATTTTCACTTGATTTTAAATATTTTACATATTCAATAATTGCTAAAAAATAAAAAATACCCAATAGAACATCTTTTCGCTCCGTTGCCCAAGCAACTGATTCCACGCGCATCGGATGAATTCCAAATAACAATGCTGTAAAAAATGCTGCCCAAACATTGAAATTCATCATCAAAACTAACCGATAAATCAAATAAACAACGCCCAAATGAAGCAATAAATTATTGGTATGAATCACTTTTGCCCAATTTTCTACTCCAAAAATTGCTTTTTCAAGCGCAAAAGTCAAAATCGAGAACGGATTATAACCGCCCATAATCGTATGCGTGAAAATATCTTTACATTTTGCAAAAGTTAATGCGCCTTCCAAATCACTATTTTTGAGGATATTTACATCATCGTCCCAATTAACAAAATCGTTTTGTAAAGTTGGAAAAAAGGCAATCAATGTAATCAATAAGACAACACGAATCGGTAGCCAAGTAGGAAAAACATACGAATTGTTTTTTTTGCTATCAACAACAGGTACAGGTTCAACAACTTTTTGTTTTTTAATTGTTTTAATTTTTGACATCGTTATAAACATTTTTTGTTTTAAAATACATAGGCACATCGTACACAACTATTATTTTCAGGTGTGTGCGATGTGCCTACGAATTTTAAAACAAATTTAAAGAATAGGAAGAGCAGCAGCCTGATTGCCCGTTTTCTGACAAACCAAAAATTGTTCGCAACTCTCTTGAATGACCTTACTTATAGGTGTATATCGAAAATCGGGAAAAAATTGTTTCGATTTGCTATTATCGTAATATGAAATTTTGTTTGCAGTCATTGCAGTTTCTCTGGTAATCAAAGCGCGCTCGCCCGTAAAACGACTTTTTAGCCAATCCATGCGCCATGCCAACCCGCGCAAAAACGCATTCGCACTTATATGAGGTGCGGGCTTTTGCAACCCAATAGCGATTTGTTCAAACAAATTTTTATACGCCAAATTTTCGCTATTCAATATAAAACGTTGATTATCAACACTTGACTCCATCAATAAAATCATAAAGCGTGCCACATCGCGTACATCTACAAAACCAGTAATGCCACTTGTATAAAATTTTAAACCATCCCAAACTTGTTTAAACATCCGCCCTGTACTCTGATTCCAAAATTGTGACCCTAAAATAACAGAAGGATTCACAATCGCTGCCGTCAAACCTTCCGCAACACCGCGCCAAACTTCTTGCTCCGCCATATATTTGCTAATTGCATAATGCGTATTCCATTTGGAGCGTTGCCAAGCCGATTTTTCAGAATAATTTAAATTATTTTCATCGCGCCCAAGTGCCGCAACCGAACTCACATAGATTATTTTTTTAACATTTGCCGACAAACAAACATTTACTACATTTGCAGTTCCTTCGGCATTGACTTGATACATCAAATCAATATCTCGACTATCAAACGAAACGCTTGCAGCACAATGAAATACATAATCCATATTTTCACATACATCTTCTAAGAAAGGCACATTTAAAATATCACCCGTTACAAAATGAATTTGATTTTCAACAGATTGTAATAAATCTAATGGGCTATTCGTGCGCTTCATAGCCCAAATATTTTTGTAACCTTGCTGCAATAAAGCGCGAATCAGATAAGAACCAACAAAACCTGTTGCTCCTGTCACTAAAATTTTTGAATGGTATCTATTGGTTTTCAATCGTTTAAATTTTATTTTTTAAAAGTATATAATTTATTGAAGCGCAATCTTGTAAAAAAACAAAAACGCTCTAAATTTTTTGATATAATTTTATGCCTTTTGTAGTTTATCTTTTATACATTTGCGCCGAAAGAAAACAAACAAAATGAAAAAAGGAATTGTTCTCATATTGCTTCTATCATTGCTATATCAACTTGTTGGTTATATGGCATTGTTTTCTATGCTGAAAAAGGCACATCATTCCATCATACATAAGACCTTAAAACATCAAATACCAACATCTAATTTGGTTATTTTAAAATTTTCAGCATTTAATTTTAATTTTAACGAATACGAATTGGTTCATAATGGGCATTTCTACGATATTGTCAAAACTGAGATACGAGGAAACGAGGTATATGTATATTGCTATGACGATAAAGATGAGAAAAATTTAACCACTATTTACGAAACCATCCTTTTTGAAAATCTTGCAAAAGACGTTGATTTTCAACAAAAAACACAATCTATTTTTAAATTTTTCATCAAAGAATTTTTATTTGAACGCTCTATTGATTTATCTATTCCAAAAATTGTGTCCGTTGAAAAACAAGAAAAAATAGCTTTATTTTTATTACTTTCATCCATTAAAATGCCTTGTTTAACGCCACCACCAGAATTTTATTTTTCATAAAAATTTATTGAAAAAATAAAATATTGCTAATATATCTTGGCAATACTTTTTGTTGTGTCATAAAGCGATGAATCCGCTTTATGACCTTGTGCGTTTGCATTTAATTTAAAATTTGAATGAATTATTAAAAATGAAAAAATTATCAATATTTAAAGTATTGTTTTTCAATGTTTTGTTGCTAAATGCGCAAAATCAAGATAGCATTAAAACGGCAGATTTAGAAACAATCATTATCTCTGCCAATAAAGTAGCGGAAAATAAAAGCCAAGTAGCGCAACCTATCAGCGTGATTACGAAACAAAATATTGAATTGTTAAATCCGCAAAACGCAGCAGATTTGTTGGCATTATCGGGTAATGCGGTCGTTCAAAAAAGTCAGCAAGGTGGCGGCAGTCCTATTTTGCGCGGTTTTGAGGCGAGCCGCGTTTTGTTAATGGTGGACGGCATTCGTATGAATAATTTGATTTATCGGGCAGGGCATCTTCAAAATATTATTACGCTTGACCCGTCCATTTTGGATAGAGTGGAGGTTTTGTACGGACCCGCTTCGACCGTTTATGGGTCGGATGCTTTGGGCGGCGTGATGCACTTTTACACGCGCAAACCTCAATTTTCAACAGAAGGTATGAAAATTAATGGTAATGCGTCTGCACGTTATGGTACGGTCAATCAAGAAAAAACAGGACATATAGATTTAAATTTTGGTTGGAAAAATTTTACTATGCTTAGTTCATTGACTTACAGCGATTTCGGTGATTTAACGATGGGTAAAAATACGCAAACGTTAGATACTTTATGGGGTTTGCGCAAATTTTATGCTGAACGCATTAATGGAAAAGATTCATTAGTTGCCAATACAGACCCGTATTTGCAAAAATATACAGGTTACAAACAATATGATTTTTTGCAAAAAATTGCGTATCAACAAAATAATCATATCAATCATTTATTGAATATTCAATTTTCCAATTCGACCAATATTCCACGTTACGACCGCTTAACTGACCCAAAAGGAGCAGGTTTGAACTCCTCAGAATGGTATTACGGTCCACAAAAACGACTTTTGACCGCGTATGAATTGAATATGATTGATTTAAATGGCTTTTTCAATCGGATAAAATTGAATATTAATTTTCAAGATGTGGAAGAAAGTCGCCATAATCGCAATTTTGGAGCAACTTTTAAAAATAGTCGCATTGAAAAAGTGAATGTTTACGGAGCAAATATAGATTTTTATCATGCGAACGGCGCACATCAATTTAGAACAGGTCTTGATGCTCAATATGGAACTGCAAAATCTACGGCTTTTAAAACAAATGTGAATGATAATTCGACCGCAGCACAAAGCACTCGCTATCCTGATGGCGATAACAACCAACAAAATGTAGCGGTTTACGCAACACATACTTGGAAAGTAAACGAGCAACTTGTTTTAAATGATGGTTTGCGAGCAGGTTCAATTCGACAAAAATCAACTTTTGTGGATAGAACCTTTTATCCATTTCCTTACAATGAAGCGATTCAAAATATGACTGGTTTGAGTGGAAATTTAGGAATCATATATACGGTTTCGCCTATATTACGCGCTTCCATTTTGGGTTCTACGGGTTATAAAGTGCCAAATGTGGATGATTTAGCGAAAGTTTTCGAGTCTGCGAAAGGAACGGTTATTGTTCCGAACCCCAATATTAAACCAGAAAAAACGTATAATTTGGATTTTGGATTAGTCATAAAAGATGATAAGTTATTGTGGGAGAACAATGTATATTTTACACAATTTGTAGATGCGATTGTTGCAGACAAGTTTCAATTCAATGGTCAAGATAGCATTGTTTATGATGGCGTGAAAAGTCAAGTTTTAGCCAATCAGAATAAGAATGAAGCGCGAATATGGGGATTTTCATCGGCGTTGAAGTTGAATTTATGTACAGGATTAACGTTCAATGGCACGTATCATTACACGCAAGGACGCATCGTTAAAGCGGATAATTCGAGAACGCCTTTGGATCATATACCGCCTGCGAATGGACGTTTTTCATTACAATATGTTAAAAATCAATTATTTACAGAATTTTTTATTAATTATAGTAGCTGGAAAAGAATTAATGATTATTTCTTAAACGGCGAAGATAACGAGCAATATGCAACAAAAAGTGGTATGCCTGCTTGGTGGACGATGAATGCGCGAGTCAGTTATGAGGTGTCGAAAGGCTTGAAATTGCAAATGGGCATGGATAATATTGCAGATGTGCAATATCGTGTGTTCGCTTCGGGCATTCATGGCGCAGGAAGGAACTTTTTTGGTACGGTTCGTTACTCATTTTAGAATCGTCTGAATTAGGATTTATAGGATTTTAAAAGATTGATTTTCAATAATTTAAGGCAATAAAAGCTTCACAAATCATTGAAAATCAATCTTTTAAAACCTTATAAAACCTAAAAATCTTAATTCAAAAAATAAATAACCCAATCTTTATTTTCAAATATAATAGGCAAATTTAACCGCTGTTTTTTGAAAGTTAAAATATGTGTTACACCTTCTTTTTTGAAATTCAAAAAATCCTTTTCCGTTTTAGCAAGCCAATGTTGATTAGCTAACCCATTAATATTCAATCTTTTGCGATAATCTTCAAAACTAACGCCGTAAATTGTTTGAATCCGTTCAGACCATTCTAATAACGCCGCTTTTTGATGCGCAATAGATTTATAATCCACAAAAACGCTCCGTTCACTCCAATATTTAAAATCGGTATTTTCAAAAGGAATCAAAAAAACAGCCTTGTTATCTGTTAAAATGTTGGCGTGTAGTGCAATAGCGCGGCTGGAAGATTGATTTTTAAAACAAAAAAATTGATACGGTTTGTTTTTAAATAATCGAAAAGAGGGCATCATTAAAATTATTCCAATGATAGCAAAACCACTTAAACCAACAATTATTTGCTTTTCAGTTGTTTTTTTAAACAAAATCAATAGTCCATGCTGAAAATAAGCAATAACGCTCATGACCGAAAACATTTCTAACCAAATCGTGGTGGCAAACCATTGTGTACTTAAAACAATCGGTTGTTTTAAAAAATAAACGCCTATCATATAAATGATGATTCCCAAAAACACAATTTCATAAAAATGAGCTATCATTTTGTTCGTTTTTCTAAAAAATAAGTAGCCAAAAAGCATCATTGGCAACAAAATTACAACGTTTTTGATTGGAAAATATAATGGAAAATAATGATGTGATGCACGGAATTGCATGATTTCAAACAATTTGTCATTAGAAATTGTACCCACATTATAATTAGATTGTATTTTTAAAATCCATATTAAACTAAATATAAAACAAAAAATGTTTATCAATATGAGTTGATATGATTTTACGATATGATACAAATTATTGATGATATTTTTTAAAAATATCAATTCTTTAAAATAACGCATTGATAAAACGCCAATTATGATTGTCCACAATTGCGCACCGATAAGCGGATGAAAAAGCGTTGTTATAAACAATAAAATACAAGTCAAATGTGATTTTCCTGCTAAAAAAAATAGAATCGCCCATAAACCAAACACTTGCGCTACATAACTCGGAGCTAACATATTGTAATACAACTCATTACCACCCAAATGAATATTATCTAAACATAATAGTAATATGATAAGACTAAGCCATTTCAATTCCTTGTTGACCATTAAAAAATCTGACAAACGACTTAATCCCAAAATTAAAACAAAACTCAATATCGCATGAACTAAAAAAAACATTTGTTCATTCCAATTTCCAAACCATGAAGCAATTATCGAAAAGCAATAACGTTCATTTGGGACATGATTTGCAATATGAGTTATATAAAAGTCATTTTTATATAACTCATTGTTAATCAAGTACTTAGCATAAGATAAATCTTCTACTAAATCGTTTTCACCAAAAATATAGCCGATGCGAAACAACATTAGCACGTATAAAGAAAGAATCCCTAAATTTTTCAAGCGAGAAGTTTGTATTTTTTGAAATAATTACCATTTTTGTCGAATTATGGCAAAATTAACATTAATTGAGAAAAAATTTACCAAAAAAAAATTACCTAATTGGGTTAAAAATTGTTTCCCCGTATGGGTATTGCAAACAATTTTAACATTTTTTGTTTGTAAAAACGCTTTTTTTTGGGATACTGTACAATTAGCTGCTTGGCATGCTGATTTTTATTATGAACATCATTTCAACCAATTTTGGTTGCCCGATGTGATGGATAGTGGACATCCACCTATTTTTGGAATATATATTGCATTGATTTGGAATCTTTTAGGGAAATCTTTGGTCGTAAGTCATTTTGCAATGTTGCCTTTTTTGTTCGGTATTGCGTATCAGCTTTATCGTTTGGGTGAAGCAATTATGCCTAATAATTTCAAAACTGTTTTATTGCCTTTAGCAATCGTGAATCCTGTTTTAGTGGCGCAAAGTAGTTTGGTCTCGCCCGATGTAGTGTTAGTATTTTGTTTTTTAACAAGCATAAATGCTTTGTTTAGAAATGATTACAAATGGTTAATCATTGGCACACTTGGATTAGCCATGACAAGTATGCGCGGCATGATGTGCGTACTCTTGATATTTTTATTTGATATGTTGCGGCAAAATGATTTTTCTATATCCCACATTTTAAAAAAAATATTGCCTTATTGTGTAAGTGGTTTGTTTGGAATCTTATTTCTTGGCGGACATTACCTTCAAAAAGGATGGATTGGTTATTTTGCAGCCTCATCTTGGGCGGAATCGTTTGAAAAAGTGTCCTTATTGGGACTTTGCAAAAACATTGTGGTTATCTCATGGCGATTGGTTGATTTTGGACATTTATGGTGTTGGTTATCCATTTGGCTGATTATTTTTTTAAATAAACGCAATCAAAATCATAATAACCCAATTCAACAAAATGTATTAGCAATTCAACAACATTTGGTCTTATTGCTAATTCTATCAATTCTTATTTTAACACCTACTGCATTGATTTACAACAACTTATCTGCGCATCGCTATTTTTTACCGATTTATTTGATACTGAATATTGTTTCAATTCATGCCATTTTGCACCAATCTTGGTTTTCTAAAAAAACTTATTTTGTTTTAATGATTGGCTTGATGACAGGTCATTTCTGGGTCTATCCGCAACCGATTGCAACAGGTTGGGACGCGACGCTGGCGCATTTGCCTTATTATTCGATGCGACAGAAAATCTTACAATACGTTGAAAATCAACACATTAATACTAAAATGGTTGGTTCCAGTTTTCCAAATGTGCAAGCCTTTCGATTCATAGATTTGAAAAGGGTACCACAAGATTCTGCTTTTGCAGCTAAAAATTTTGATACGAATCAATATATTTTTTATTCTAATGTGTTTAATGATTTTTCAGAAACAGAAATCAATATTTTAAAGCGTAATACGCAATGGAAACCATTAAAAATATTGAAAAAAGGACAAGTTGAAGTTATTTTGTACGAAAAACAGTTTTAAAACCTAAAATATTTCTATATTTCGCATTCAATTTTAAGGTTCGCCACGAATTAGACGAATTTGCACGAATTTTTTACTAATTACTTCGTGCAAATTGGTGTAATTCGTGTCTGATTATTCTCAATTCCAATTTTTATATTAGAATGAAAAAATATGTCTTATCAATAGACCAAGGCACCACAAGTTCTCGCGCCATTTTATTTGACCATCAAGGCGATATTCACGCAGTCGCGCAACGAGAATTTACTCAAATTTTCCCGCATCCAGGTTGGGTCGAACATAATGCAACCGAAATTTGGGAATCCGTGAAAACCGTTTTGCACGAAGTCATGCAAGGACAATCTATGGACGCGATTGCAGCGATTGGCATTACAAATCAGCGCGAAACGACGGTTGTTTGGAATAAAATTTCGGGAAAACCGATTTATAATGCAATTGTTTGGCAATCCCGTCAAACGATGGGCATTTGCGACCAACTTAAAGCAGCTGGTTATGAATCGGCTGTTCGTTCAAAAACGGGTTTGGTCATTGACGCTTACTTTTCAGGGACGAAAATTAAGTGGATTTTAGACCATGTTGAAGGCGCGAAAACGGCTGCCGAAAATGGAGAATTGTTATTTGGAACGATGGATACTTGGATTCTCTGGAATCTGACGGGCGGTAAAATTCACGCTACGGATTACACAAATGCTTCAAGGACAATGATTTATAATATTCATTCGTTGCAATGGGATGATGAATTGTTAAACGCATTACAAATTCCTAAATCCATGTTGCCTACCGTGCACAATTCTTCAGAAGTATTGGGGTATGCCATTTTGCCTGAAATTGCTGGACTTCCAATTTCGGGCATGGCAGGCGATCAACAAGCTGCGTTGTTTGGACAAGCGTGTTTTGCCGATGGTATGGCAAAAAATACTTATGGGACAGGCTGTTTTATGTTGATGAATACAGGAAATAAAGCGTTTATCTCGAAAAATGGTTTGTTGACAACAATTGCATGGGGTTTGGATGGAAAAGTAACGTATGCTTTGGAAGGAAGTATTTTTGTGGCGGGTTCTGCGGTACAATGGCTGCGCGATTCAATCAAATTGTTTGAAAAAGCGGATGAAACGGAAGGTTATGCTACTCAATTAGAGTCGTCGCAAGGTGTGTATGTCGTGCCTGCGTTTGTCGGTTTGGGTACACCGTACTGGGATTCGGAGGTGCGCGGAGCGATTTTTGGCTTGACACGAGGCTCAGGTAAAGCGCATTTGATTCGGGCAACATTGGAAGCCATCGCTTTTCAAACAAAAGATGTTTTAAGTGCGATGGAAAAAGATGCCGAAATTAAATTAACAGCGTTGCGCGTGGATGGCGGTGCAGTTAAAAACAACTTTTTGATGCAATTTCAAAGCGATTTGTTGCACGTAGAGGTGGAAAGACCTGTTATGCAGGAAACGACGGCACTTGGGGCGGCATATTTGGCAGGTTTGGCAGTT
>JBEEMZ010000022.1:0-29670 GCA_041192405.1 Bacteroidota bacterium
TTTCATTTCCGAAAACGCTTCTAACGCCATCGGATTGACTTCCCCAAAATGATCTAATTGTTTTTTAACCGCATCTGTTTTTTTCTGCAAATCCTCTTTTGAAACACTTTCAAGATTTGTTTTAGGTGTTTGAGCAATCAAATCATCCACTAATACATTAAATTCAACTTGCAAGCGTTCTCCGATAGAAGAAATATTTAATCTCAATTCTGTAAATTTGTCTTTCAAACGATTCACAGCAACCTGTACATCATTGCGCTGACGGCTTAATTTGCGCACATCATCTTCATCTTTTTGAATCTCATTGCGCATTTTGTAGTAAGTTTGCTCCACTTCACTCAAAGAACCTTCTTTCTCCCGTTTTTTGCCATAATTTGTTTTCAAATCATTTTCCAAACGCTGAATATCATCCCGCACACGCCCTAATTCAATTTCAGCATCCGCCATTTGCTGCTGCGCTGTTGACATGCCTGTTTTTGTCTCAGCCTGTTGTTTTTCTCTAAAACTCAATTCACGCTGTTGGGTTGTAACTTTATTTTGTTGACGTATAAACGCCACATTCTTATCATTATACGCTTGTGATAAATTTGACATCTGTTCGCTAATCGCCCGAAAGGAGCCATCCATATCCCCCATTTGCGTTTTAATCGCTGCTGCATCTGCCTTTTTGACCGCTAATTGAGCATCCGAATTCACATTTTTTTGTTGTAAACCGTGAATATCTTCTTCAATTTGCATCTGTTTTGCATCCGTTTCGCGCAAAAAAGTTGTATAATTTTCCAAACGAGTTGTTAAAGAAACTCGTTCTTGATTCAATTGATTCAAGCCATCATTAATTTTTTTAATTTCAGCACGTTTATCATTATTCCGCAAAATATGAATCTGACTTTTTAAATATTGAATTGCTTCGCCCAATTTAAAGGTTTTATGCTCCAAATGTTTGACGGTTTTCTCCAATATTTCCAAATTTTTCTTTCGTCCAATTTTTTTTCCTTCAAATAAACCAACCGAGCCGCCCGCAACCGAAAAAGGTTGTTTGATAAAAGTCCCTCGTTTACCCAACCAAATATACGATTTCATCGCTTCATCCGTTGGAATCGCAGCATCTTCTATATCATCTTTGTCAATAATTAAAACGTTGTGTAACAATGAATTAAATAAATTTTTATACCGCATATCAGGCTCAATGCAATCAATCGCAATATTCACACCTTCCATTTCAGGCAATTGAGTCGGCTCTAAATCCAGATTTTCAAACGCGTCTGCAATGAAAAAACGCGCTTTTCCTTTTTGCGCGGAAGTCAAAACACGCATGGCTGCTGCCGCTTCCGAAACATTCTGTACCACATAATGATTCAAATAAGGTTCTAAAAAACCTTCAATCGCCGTTCGATATTCCTCTTTTACAAAAACCAAATCTGTCAATAGTGGTGCTTTCCAATCTCGGCTTTTCGTCAAAAAGCGAATAGATTCTGGATAACCTTCCAAATTATCCACCATACTTTTTGTTAATTTGTATTCATGCCGTTTTGAATCCAATTCACGCGCTGCATCCGTAATTTGTTGGCTCAAATCCATCATTTTACGGTCGGCATGTTCCAAACCTGCCAAACGTTCTTCTTCTTTTTGCGTAAAAACCCTCAATTGTTCTGCGCGTTCTGCAATCACTTTATCAATATCTGTAATTTTACCATCCAAAACACTCAATTCTGCTTTTCTGCCTGCGGTTTCTTGCTCATTGCGTTGCAATGTTTTTTGCAAATTTTCAATTTGATTGGTTTGAATAGCCTTAAATTTCTCAATTTCAACCACTTCTTTTTCAACAAACTGTTGCTTTTTCAACAAAATATCTAAATCAGATTTTAAAGTACCATGATTTTGACCCATTTTTTCTAAATTCGTTTTTGCCGTTTCTAATTGATCTTCTAATTTTGCTTCAAGCCGCTTCTCCACATGAATTTCACTTTGATAAAACAAAATATCTTCATTTAATTGCGTCAAGCGCGTTTTTGCGGCATCAATTTGTTCTTTAAACTTTTTTAAATTTTGTTCTGTAAAAACCTGTTGTTGCACAGCCATTTTTTTATCTTGTTCCGCTTGCCGAATCGCCATCATGACTTGATTCAAATCTCGCTGCCTTTCACTCAATAATTGTTCTTTTTCAAGATTCTCCTTTTTAGAAGCCTCAATTTTTGCTTCGGTCGTCAAAATAAGTGCATCTAAACCATTATATTTATCGGTCTCATTTTCAATCTGTTTGCCCACATTTGTATAATCATTTTTGAAAACAGATAGTTTCAAAACCGCTAAATCAATTGCCAATGATTTATATTCTGCTTTAAGATCCACATATTTTTGCGTTCGTTTCGCCTGCTTTTCCAATGTTTTTAAATTGCCATCAATCTCAAACAATAAATCCTCTACCCGATTTAAATCTTCTGTTGCAGCATTTAATTTGGTCATTGTCTCATTTTTCCGCGATTTATATTTACCAACGCCCGCCGCTTGTTCCAACATCATACGACGACTATTTTGTTTGTCATTCAAAATTTCGTCCACCATGCCCAACGCAATGATAGCATAAGAATTCGAGCCAATACCAGTATCCGCAAAAAGCGTCGTAATATCCTTCAAACGGCAACTCACACCATTGAGCCGATATTCAGAGTCGCCACTCGCATATAACATGCGTGTAATCGCAACATTTTGATATTCAACAGGTAATATATTTTTAGTATTCTCAAATGTTAGCGTAACTTGCGCGACTTGGGCAGGTTTTCGTTTTTTGGTGCCATTAAAAATAACTGAATTCATTTTATCCAAACGCAATTCAGCACTTTTTTGCTCGCCCAAAACCCAGCGAATCGCATCCACAATATTGGATTTGCCTGACCCATTCGGTCCGACGATACCAATCACATTTTCCGAAAAATGAATAGCCGTTTCATTAGCAAAACTTTTGAAACCTTTGATTTCCAACGTTTTAAGACGCATACTGAGTATAAATAGTGGTTTTCACAATAAGTAACTTGGGGCAAAAGTAATATTTTTAAAGAATATTTTTGGAGAATCCTAAAAAAATACGGTACAATCCTTAGCTAAAACAAACTTAGGATTATCTTTGCCGTAAAATCTGATTTATGTTAGCACCAATCGTATTATTTGTTTACAATCGTCCAGAGTTGACTTTAAATACCTTAGAAAGTTTGCTCAAAAACGCCGAATCGCAACATTCAGAACTTTTTGTTTTTGCAGACGGCGCAAAACCAAATGCTTCTGAGGACGTGAAAACACGTATTGCGCGTGTCCGCGAAGTCGTTCAGAGTAAGCAATGGTGTAAAAAAGTAACTTTACGTGCTGCTGAAATCAATCAAGGATTGGCAAAATCAGTTATCGCAGGCGTAACGGAAATTGTAAATCGTTATGGTAAAATCATTGTTATGGAAGATGATATTACAGTATCGCCTTATTTTCTGCGTTTTATGAATGATGCTTTAAATAAATATGAATCAGATGAACGCGTTTCAAGCATTGGCACATGGAATTATTTTTGCCCGCCCCATGTTTCTAAAAATCATTTTTTTCTGCGGCATCCTGATTCTATTTCGTGGGCAACCTATCAACGAGCATGGTCATTGTTCAATCCGAATGGAAACGATTTGTTTCAAAAAATCAAAGAACGCAAGTTAGAGCGATATTTTAATTTGGAAGGCGCAGTGAATTTAACCAAAATGTTGGAAAAACAATCTGAAGGCAAAGTGGATAGTTGGGCGGTACGCTGGACGGCTTCAATGGTTTTACATAACAAATTAACGTTATATCCACAATATCCGTTAGCGCGACATGAAGGTTTTGTAGTCGGTACCAATTTTTCAGCAGGCGACAATTTATATGATGAAGGGCTCGAATTGTGTCAACATCCAATGATAATTGGCGATATTCCAGTGGTAGAAAGTCAACTTGCAGTACAATCTTATGTCAAAAAGCATAAAAAAATAAACAATATTTTTACAAAAGGCATTACTCGAATAAAAGAAATTTTTAATAAATATATTAAAGTGTGAATGATAAATAGTTAGTTAGTTGGTTAGTTGGTTAGTTAAAATATTGGCAATCAATGTTTTAACTAACCAACTAACCAACTAACCAACCATCATTCATCATTACAAAAATATGAAACGTTTTATTGATTTAATAGCACAAAGGGCTGAAATTCAAGACGTTCCGCCTGTTTTGATGGATATTGGCGCGTCTGAAGGCTTGAATCCGATTTGGAAAGACATTGCTCGATTTAGTATTGGAATCGCTTTCGATGCAGACGACCGTGATTTTGCGTTTATTGAAAAAGAAAAAAGTGATTTTAAAAAACTATTTGTTTTTAATGGCATCGCAACAGACAAAGCGCATCAAAGTAAGCAACCGTTTTATCTGACGCGTAGCCCGTATTGCAGCAGTACGCTAATGCCTGATACAAAAGGACTTGCCAAATATGCTTTTGCGAATGCTTTTGATATTGTCAAAACGGTTGAATTAAATGCCGTTCAACCAAATAAAATTTTACAAGAAATTGGAATTGATTATATTGATTGGTTCAAAAGCGATACTCAAGGAACAGATTTGCGTTTGTTTAAAAATTTAAGTTTGGAAATTCAAAACAAATCTATTATTGTTCAAATGGAACCTGGCATTATCAATGCATATCTTGGCGAAGATAAAATGGTAGATTGTATTGCGTATATGGCGAAAATGCCTTTTGATTTGATTGAAATGATTCCAAAAGGTTCTATTTATCTGACTGCTGAAACATTTCAAAACTTATTTACAAGCTCGTTAAAACAAAAAATTGCGAGACATGTGCTTAAAAATACAGCAGGTTGGACAGAGTTGACTTTTTATAATGATTTTTCAAATTCATTAGTTCAAAATATTCGACACTATTTGTTAGGTTGGTTGTTTAATAGTTTACAGGGGCATCATGCTGTTGCGTATTCGACTGCGGAAGCTGGTTTAAAACAATTTGATGATAAATTATTGGTCATGTTGCGAGATGAATCGGCGCGAAAACTCAAGAATTCTATTTGGAGTTTGAAAACAATGGAAACCATTTTAAAAAAAGTATTTTAAAATAAGACACGAATTACACAAATTTGCACGAATTATTCGTAAAAACTACAAATAATTCGTGCAAACTGTGTAATTCGCGGCAAAAAAATATTGGAATGTCTTTTCTTGAACCCTATTTGCCAAACTTTTTGTTAGATTTATATTACGAGAATATCAAAAAATCAGGTTGGTTTGGCAATTATCGAAATTGGCAAGCCGCAAGTGATGCGTGTGTAGGCTATGACGATGATGCTATTTTTCAAAAAGTTTGTGCTGCCGCGTTGAAAGTCAAAAATGGCGAAGCTGCCTTTGAGCGCGATGCCGTTTTGTTTAAAAAACCACATTTTGATAAAAACATTATCCATATTTTGTTTGAAATAGCGAATCAATATAATGGAAAATTAACCATTTTAGATTTTGGTGGCTCTCTTGGCAGTACTTATTTTCAATATCGCTCGTTTCTAAAAGGCATTGATTTGAAATGGTGCATTGTCGAACAAAAACATTTTGTTGATTATGGCAAACAGCATTTTGAAAATGATGATTTAAATTTTGAATATGAAGTATCGGTTGCTATCGAAAAATATCAACCCAATTTAATACTCGTTTCAAGTGTTTTGCAATATTTGAAAAACCCATATCATTGGATTGATACTTTTGCAAAAAGTAAGATTTCGTATTTATTAATTGATTTACAACCTGTTACGCATCATAAAAAAGATAGGATTACAAGACAAATTGTCCCTCCAAATATTTATACAGCATCCTATCCTTGTCATTTATTGAGCGAAGCCAATTTAAAAACGGCGTTAAGAGCCCATTATCAATTGATTCAAGAATTTCCTGCATGGGAAAAACCGTTCTATAATTGTTATTACAAAGGATATTTTTTAAAACTAAAAGTTTAAAATGTTATATTTTTGTACCCTTTTCGACTCTAATTACTTAACACGCGGTTTAGCGACGTATGAATCCTTAGCGCAAGTTTGCACAAGTGGTTTTCAATTATATGTATTTGCCTTTGATGACCGTTGTTATGCAATTTTGAAGCAATTAAATCTGCCGAATTTGATACCGATTGCGCTATCTGATTTTGAAGATGAATCATTATTGCGCATCAAACCGACACGTTCTCGCGGCGAATATTGTTGGACATGCACGAGTAGCACGATTTTATATGCAATTGAAACTTATAAATTGCCACATTGTACGTATATTGATGCAGATATGATTTTTTACAATAATCCCAAAGTGCTAATTGACGAAATTCCAAAAGATTGCAATGTGCTTATTACAGAACATCGTTATACAAAACAGTATGATAAATCGAAGATTGCGGGTAAATATTGTGTTCAATTTATGTATTTTGATAATACCGATAATGGTTTACATATCTTAACTTGGTGGCGGCATCAATGTTTAGAATGGTGTTATAATCGCATTGAAGCTGGTAAATTTGGCGACCAAAAATACTTAGATGATTGGACAACGCGTTTTAAAGGCGTACATGTATTGCAGCATTTGGGCGGCGGGCTTGCGCCTTGGAATATTCAACAATATAGTTTTTATTTTGATACTTATTTGCAATTCGCTTCGCTCGCGCCAAAACTGCTAAAATTACAACTAATTGATTCTCAGGAAGTTGTGGAAAGAATTTTTTTTCATTTTCATGGAGTTAAGTTATACGAAGGCAATAAAGTTATTTACGCGCCTAAAATGTATATCATCAATAAATTTATCAAAAAACGTTTTTATGAATCCTATATTCAACAATTAATGGATTGGAAATCAAAAATTCAAGCTATTGACACCTCGTTTGACCCGAATGGGACACAATCTTTACAACAATATTATCAAGATAGTTGTAAAGGTTGGGGCGCGTATTTTAAAACCAATTTTATTAAAAAATATTTTATTAAATAATATACTTTGGCACAACTCATTCATTTAAAATCTTTTACAGATATACGCGGCAGCTTAAATGTTATTCAAGATCAATTACCATTTGCTGTCAAGCGCGTCTATTACATGTATGGAGTCGCGCCAAATACGCAGCGCGGCGGGCATAAACATAAAAAATCGCGTCAAGCATTAATTTGTCTGGGCGGTTCTTGCACAATTTACAATCATGATGGCGTTTCTGAAACACATTTTGTGTTAGATCATCCTGCCAAAGTATTGATTGTTGAGCCGTCTGATTGGCATATTATGTACGATTTTTCGGAAAATGCAACGTTATTAGTGCTGGCATCCTCGAAATATGATGTCAACGATTATATTGATACACCTTATCCTAACAGTTCTTTGCCCAGATGAGAAACATAGATTACGAAAATTTACATTATTTAAATCGCCCATTTTTAGATGGTTATAAAAAATCATTCGCAGATATTTTGCAAAATGGGTGGTTCATTCTCGGCAAAAATGTCGAACAATTTGAACGCGAATTCGCCGAATATCTTGGCTGTCGTTATTTTATTGGCGTTGCTTCTGGTTTGGACGCGCTCGAAATTCCTTTAAAAGCATTTGATTTTCCAGTTGGCTCGGAAGTCCTTGTGCCTTCTAATACGTATATCGCAACGGTTAATGCTGTCATTAATTCGGGGCATATTCCAGTGTTTGTCGAACCCGATATTAAAACGTATAATATTGATCCTCAACGCATTGAGGAAAAAATTACTAAAAATACACGCGCTATTATGCTTGTACATCTGTATGGGCAATCGTGTGATATGGAACCCATTTTAAATATTTGCCAAAAATATAATTTAAAATTAATTGAAGATTGTGCACAATCGCATGGTGCCACTTATCATGGCAAAATGACGGGCACTTTTGGAGATGCCGGTGCATTTAGTTTTTATCCGACGAAAAATTTGGGTGCGTTAGGCGATGCAGGCGGCATTGCATTGAATGATGAAATTTTATACAAAAAGTTGAAAGCATGGCGGAATTATGGTTCCAATATTAAGTATCACAATGAATATATTGGCGATAATTCGCGGTTGGATGAAATTCAAGCCAGTTTTTTGAGCGTTAAATTGCAAAGTTTAGATTATATTAATCGGCGTAAGAATCAAATTGCCAAATATTATTTGAATCATTTAAAATCTGATTATATTTTGCCCGCGACGATTCCGAATCGTTTCAATGTATATCATATTTTTCCAATTCGGCACCCACGTCGAAATGAGTTGCGTGAATATTTGTTATCGCATGGCATTAAAACGGAAGTTCATTATCCAATTGCACCTTGCGACCAGAAATCTATTCAAAATTGGGCGGCTAAAACAGGTATCGCATTGAAAGACAATGATTTTGCCTTAGCAAAACAAATTCATGCGACTGAATTAAGTTTGCCTTGCTCGCCGATTCATACCGATAACGATATTGAATATATTGTTAAAATAATGAATCGTTTTTGATTGCGGTTTGCAAAACAAAGCGTTGGATATAGATTAAATCATTGATAATCAATGATTTAATCTATATCCAACACTCTATAATGGTAGAAAAGTTAAAAAAATTGCATTAACTTTAATCAAAAAATTAAAATTTTATTTAAAAATATTTAGGTATGTTTAATGATGCCTTTCAAAAAAGGTACAAATCTGAAATCGTCTAATATCATTTGAGAAAATACGTTTTCAGTTTCTCGCGTCAATTTCAGCATTCGTTGACTTTTCGCTTTCAACGGATGATTGACAGGAATGACCATAATACCGCCTATAACTAATTGATTTTTAAGCACTTCTGGAATTTCGGGAGCTGCCGCAGTCACTAAAATTTTATCAAAAGGTGCGCATTCGGGCAAGCCTGCATAACCATCTTGAAAAAATAATGTAATCAAATGATTCAAACCTAACGCTTGCAACAAGTTTTTTGCAGTCCAATATAACGCTTCTTGACGCTCAACACTATACACACGTGCACCCATGCAAGCCAAAATCGCCGCTTGATACCCAGAACCTGTACCAATTTCTAAGATTTTATCCTTTTTTTGAACATTCAACAATTCGGTTTGGTACGCGACGGTATAAGGTTGCGAAATCGTTTGTTCACAACCAATCGGGAATGCTTTATCTTGATAAGCCCATTCTTCAAATGCTTTTTCCAAAAAAAAGTGTCTTGGCATCACGTCCATTGCCGCTAAAATGCGTTCATTCGTGATACCTTTGTCTCGGAGCGATTCCAATAATCTGCGTCGAAGACCTTTGTGGCGATATGTGTCTGTAAGATGCAAGGCAATATTTTTGTTACAAAATTACAACTTTGCGCCATAAAAGCAATTATTTTTACATTAAATTTATTTAATAAGTTTCTCGATAAGTTTCTCGAAAACTTAACGATTCCTTTATATTAGCTCAAATTTGGCAAAAAATTCGGCGGATGTGGTGGTGATTCATTTAAAAAGATTTTGACCTGCGTTAAGCCTTTTTAAACCGAAAATTTGTCACAGTTATTTTAAAAATGCAGTATTATAAAAATAAATATTTATTTCAAAAATATTTGTTTAAAACATATTTATTTTTATTATACTTGTAAATAATACATAATCAATTAGTTATAAATTATTGAAAGAATATTTGTAATTTGCAAAGATACCATACATATAGTATTTTTCATAAAATCAATAAAAAAAGTTGTTACAAAAGTTGCACAATCGGACTTTTATTTGTTACTTTGTGCATGATAAAAATGAAAAACATAAAAATATAATTTTTTTACATGAAATATACCCCCTTCACCCCCCTTTGTTCGTCAACTGACAGGCTTTGAATAAATTGTACACAACTGTATCGTCAGTTGTTATTTGTTTTGAATAAAAACAAGGTGCAATGCATTCGGGTCTGTCTTTTTTTTGTTTAAATTTTGAAATTCGGATTGCAGGAATTACATTTGCCACAAAAATCCGAATAATGAAAGCATTCGCATACATGAACGGGACTCTTTTGCCACTCGCAGATGCCCATTTACATATTACAGATTTAGCTCTTTTGAGAGGCTACGGAATCTTTGATTTTTTCAAATCAGTGGACGGTAAACCCATTTTTATCGAAGATCATCTCGACCGTTTTGAACGCTCCTTACAACTCATGGGTTTAGAAATCCCTTACACACGCCAGCATTTGCGCGATAACATTTTAAAATTGATTCAACTCAATGAAGCTAACTTATTGGGAATCAAGTTGTTATGTACGGGTGGTTATTCAGAAGATGGCTATCTGCCTACCACACCAAATCTAATTATGTTTGCAAAGCCATTTACATTTGCAGATTTTAATGACGGTTTAAAATTGATGTTATTGGAGCATCAGCGCGATTTGCATGAAATCAAGACGATTAATTACATCAAACCCATTACGGTTTTACCTAAACTCAAAGCACTCAAAGCGGATGATGTGCTCTATCATCAAAATGGTTTCGTAACCGAAGCTTCTCGCAGTAATCTTTTTATTATAAAAAATGAAAAGGTAATTACACCCAAAGACGGTGTTTTATTGGGTATAACGCGAAAACATATTTTAAAAATTGCTAGAAAAGCCTTTGAAACAGAAGTTCGTTCTGTGACGTTGAAAGATTTGGCAGAAGCGGATGAGGTTTTTTTGACGGGCAGTACAAAGCGAGTCGCACCTGTGATTCAAATTGATAATTATCACTATCCGATTGGCAAAGTGACGGAACAATTATACCATTTATTGTTGGAAAAGGAAACCAGAGAAGCTACATTTGCAAACACATAGAGAGATAGAAGACATAGCGCATTCTTTTTCAATGCGCTATGTCTTCTATCGCCCTATATGGTTGCAATTACAGCTCTACGATGAGTACGCCATCGCCACCTTCATGGCTTTCAGGATGATACGTATTTGAAATTCCTTTATATTCTTTCAATTTTTGCTTGACAACTCGACGCAAAACACCATCTCCTTTGCCATGCACGATGCGCAAAACACGATGTCCTGTTAACAAAGCTTGATCCATAAACGATTCCAAAACACGTTGTGCATTTTGCATATCCAAACCGCGCATATCCAATTTGGGTTCAAAAGCGGCATTTATCTCAACAATATCTAATTGAATCCCCTTCTTATGACGAATTTCCAATTGTTCATTCGCTAATAAAACATCTCGAAGTTTCATTTTCATGCGCATTTCGCCCATCAAAACCACCACTTCATTCTTATTGATGCTCTCAATTTTGCCCGTTGCACTACCTGCTTTCATGCGCACGGTATCGCCAACCACAATTGGGCGATTTTCGGACATTGCTGCAACAGGTTCATAATAGACTTGTTCGGTTAATTCGACAACTTCTTCCGCGACGCGTTGCCGTTCCGCTTTCACTTGTGTTGCGATTTCTTTTGCTTTATCCAAATTTTTCTCAGTCCGCAACTGTTTCATCAAAGATTCAATTTCTTTATTATCTTTCGCCGTATTTTGTAGCAACAATTCTTTACTATCTAACTTCATTTTTTTGCGCCTAAACTCAACGTCTTTCAATTGTTCATCGTATGTTTTGATGAGTTTATCCAACATTTTTTGTTTTTCAGCCAATTCAGATAGTTTTTCTTCTAATTCTTGCTTTTCGCGCTGCAAATCCACCAATAATTCATCTACCGCTTGCTCATTTTCGCCAATCCGTTTCTTCGCGTATTCCAATGTTTTAGCATCCAAACCGACTTTTGACGCGATTTCAAACGCATACGAACTGCCAGGTCTGCCCACCGTCATGGAATAAGTCGGCGACAACGTATCTTTATCAAAATTCATACAACCATTGACGATGCCTTGCGTTTTATAAGCAAACATTTTCAAATTGCCATAATGCGTCGTGATAACGCCCCATGTTTTTTTGAAATTCAAACCGCGAAGAATCGCTTCCGCAATTGCGCCACCAATTTTTGGGTCGGTTCCAGAACCAAATTCATCAATTAAAACCAATGTTTTAGCATCTGCTTTTTCGAGGAAGGATTGCATATTCTTCAAATAAGATGAATATGTACTTAAATCATCCTCAATACTTTGTGCATCACCAATTTGTGCAAAGATGTTTTCAAACAAGCCCATTTCTGATAATTCATTCACAGGAATCAACAAACCTGTTTGCAACATTAATTGCATCAAACCCACTGATTTCATCGCAATAGATTTCCCACCCGCATTCGGGCCCGAAAGAATCAATAAACGATTTTCAGCATGTAAAGTCAAATTCATCGGCACGGTTTCCTTGCCAATCGCCCGATTTTTGAGGTAAAGTAACGGATGCCGCCCTTTTTTAATGTCAAATTGAGGATTTGATTTGATTTGCGGCATAACCGCTTTCATTTTCAAACCAAGTTTCGCTTTTGCCAAAATCACATCAAATTCAATAGTCAACTCCTGATATTTGCCTAAATGCGGCACGTAAGGGCGCAAAGTCGCGCTCAATTCCTTCAAAATGCGATAAATTTCTTGTCTTTCTTCTTGTTCGAGGTCGAAAATATCGTTATTAATGTCAATTGCGCCTTCGGGTTCGATGAAAGTCGTCCGCCCCGTTGCCGATTCGTCATGAATAATACCACGAATTTTGCGTTTATGCTCCGACGGAACGCTCAATACGCGCCGACCGTTTCTAAAACTTTCCGCATTATCGGTCAACCAACCTTTCTGACGAAATTCTCCAATAATATTCCGATACACTTTATCCAATTCGCGGACTTTTGCCTGTTGCAGTTTGCGGATTTCTACCAAACGCGGTGACGCATCCGAACGAATTTTGCCTTCATCGTCAATAATACGCGTAATGGCTTTGGATAATTCCTCATCATAACTCGTATCGCGCAAAATATTATATAAATTCGGATAAATTTCTCGACGCGTTGAGTTGAAAAATCTGAATAAATCTCTGATAATCAACAAGATAGCATTAATGCGTTGCAGGCTTTCGACCGACAAAACGTATCCTTCTATCGCCAACATTTTCAAATCATTAGAAATTTCCTCATAATCGCCAAAAGGGAAACGGTCACTTTTTTCTAAAGACAATTTCAATTCTTTGGCTTCTTTCAATCGGTTTTCAATCCAAATTAAGTCTGTTGAGACCGTCAAATCCACAAAATACTGTCTTCCAGGGTCGCCCAAACATTCGTGAATCAATAATTGAATGACTTTATCGAATTCTAATTTCTCGTATAAATCTTTTGGTTGTAATAACATAAATAATGATAAATGATAAATAATAAGCAATATATAATCAATTATTAATTTTATAATTCAATGATTACCAATTTATTATAAAAAATGACGAATTGTTGACAACTTATTATTTCTTAAAATTTTATTTTTTGGTTTTTACTTTGAATACGACATCTTCGTATATGTCTTTTAACTCAATCATATTTTCAAAAACATTTAATCGAATTGATTTATTCATATCCGTTTCATTATGCATGCGCCAAAGTTTTGGTGCTTCTTGAAAACGGGTTTCTACAGCGCATTTTCGACTGTCAATTAAGACATATTCTTTAAAACTCGGCAATAATTTATATAAGTCAAATTTAGCGGCTCTATCATATAGATGGGTACTACGCGATAAAACCTCCACGATTAGCACTGGATTCGTCAAGATTGATTCCAAATTATTGTGAAATACAGGTTGCTCACAGACGACAAGTGCATCAGGATACACAGCCACATTTTCAGCCTCAATATATACTTTTTGTCCATCGCCCAAGATTAAATATTTTTTTGACGTGGCGCGAATAATATTTTTAATAGCACATAAAGTATTGGAAGCGATTAGATTATGGTAAAATTTTGCATTAGGCATTTTAATAATTTTTCCATCATAAAACTCGTGTCGCTCCACAGAAGTTTCCTCTTTACGGAGATATTCTTCCAGCGTAAAGGTTCGAGCGACTTTAATATTGAGTTGAGGAGCAATTGCGACACTCATTATAATGATATTTTATTTTTTATAAAAAATTTTAATTTATCTTGCAAAGATAAGGGTTTTAGAATAAAAAACCAAAATCTTGTATCGAATCGTTATTTTGACACGAATTACACGAATTTTTTATTAATTCGTATAATTCGTGGCGAAATAACTAAAAATCAATGCAATTTGTTTTTGAAACTTGTTCGTAATAATGTCCTGCGGCTGTCATCGTTCGATTTTTGGTTTTCAAATCCACACGCACCAACCCAAATCGGTATGTCGGTCCTAAATCCTATTCAATTTTTGAAAAAAAACACGATATTCATTGACAACTTCTGGATGAAATGCGCCGAATGGCTCCGTTTGCAAACGCGCCCAATCTACGCCACAACGATACACTGTGCCGAATTTTTGAATATATTCAGCATCTTCATCGCGCCTTTTTTCATGTTCAGCCGTTTCGAGGAAAATAGAGCCATCTTTTGAACGCTCACCGCGCCAACTATGGTCAGAAGCCGTTTCAATTTGAGCCGCCGCAGTGGACGTGCCAAAGAAAAAATCTGTTGGAAATTTATAATTCATACATCAATTGTTTAACACATGAGTACATAACGTAGATAAATTGTTATGTTGCAATGGATGCAAAATTCAAGGTTTTCGGATGAAAAACATAATTTTATTTTCAATAATTTGCACAGGAGTCGGGAAATTTATTTCCCGCTAAATGATTGATAATGAATTATTTAGCGAGAAATGAATTTCCCGACTACTGTGTATCATTTAGCGAGAAATTTATTTCTCGACTATTATGCATTTATCAAGTCGAAAAAACTTTGTTTGTACGTATCAGAAATCGGAATATATGTATTACCCATTTTAATGCGATCTTTTTCAATCGAATTAATTTTATCCAGTGCAACCATATAGGATTTATGAACTCTACAAATCAAGTGTCTGGGAATTTCTTGCTCAAAATCACTGAACGTTTGAAGCGTCATTAACCGTCTATCGGTTGTGTGAATGCGCCGATAATCGCCCATTCCTTCGATGTAAAGAATATCGTCTAAAAATATTTTTTCCAAACGATATTCTATTTTAACAAAAATAAAATGCTTTTCTTTGGTTAATTCTGTTTTTGAAAAACATTGTTGCGCCCGTTCTACTGCTTGCACAAATCGTTCAAACGTATATGGCTTTAACAAATAATCACATACCTTCAAATCAAAACCTTTCAATGCGTACTCGTGATACGCCGTCGTGAGGATGACTTGACTTGTAATTGTAGTCGTTTCCAACAATTGAATCCCCGAAATTGCGCCTAAATGAATATCCAAAAAGACTAAATCTACTTGATTCATTTTCAGAAACACCAAAGCATCGGTCGCATTATCAAACGTTGCTAACAATTGCAAAAAAGGCAGTTTCAAAACGAATGCTGTTACGCGTTCTAACGCCAAAGGTTCATCTTCGACAATGATGCACTTTATTTTCATTTGCTCTATTTTTGTTATTTGATTTGCAAATCCACACAATACATATCGTTTTTATTTGCAATGCTTAACGTATGTTTGTTAGGATAAAGCAATGCTAATCGTTTGTGAATCAATTCATTACCTAAACCACTTGATGCTTCATCAAAGCGAGTTGTGAGTAAATATTTGTTTTCGCATTGAAAATGAATCCCCTTATTTTCGATACGCAGTTTGATAGAAATCGCATTATCGGTTTTGACACCTTCCGAATATTTGAATGCATTTTCTACAAAAGGAATTAAAATCATGGGCGCAATCAACAAATTATCTATGTCACCTTCCAAAATATACCGAATAAAATTAGGATTTGCTGTCCGAATTTTTTGTAATTCGATATATTTTTCAAGATACGCCCACTCTTTTTGCAAATAAATTTGTTCCGTTTTGGTCTCGTACAACATGAAACGCATAATATCTGATAATTTATTCAAATATAAAGATGCTTTCGCGGCATCTTTTTCTATCAAAATATCAATATTATGGAGCGTGTTGAATAAGAAATGCGGATTCAATTGCATTTTAATTAACGCCATTTCTGTATCAAAATTTTTTTTTGACAGATCCGCTTTAATTTTAATATCATCGTACCATGTTATAAAACCTTTTAATAACAAACCCATAACACCATTGAGCAGCGCAATAAATGACAACGCATTCGTAATTGCAATTGCAGATGTAAAACCATCGCCAAAAAGGGTATGTCCAATGTTGAAAATTGCCAAAATTTCCATTATGATACCGCTTAGGATGCCCGATGCATAAGCCGTTAAAATGCCAAATACCCCTAATAACAAAATCTTTTTTTGAGTTAAAAACTTGCTAAACAATAAATTATAAAATGAATAAAAACCTAATGTAGCAGGAATCAGCGTAAGGGCTGCAAACAGTATCTCAATACGCATGAGTTTATCATGTCTGGGATTCATGTTCTGCAAACAGAGGACGATAAAACAAAGCACGCCCATGTACATGACCCAATAACTCAAATGAAGCAAAATTACAATTACTTTTTTCATATTTTTTTTACATTTAATAAATAATGTGTGATTAACAGTTCAAAAGTAGTCCGTAATCATTTACTGCGAAATTAACTTATGTAAAAGTAGTGTTTTCGTCTGTCAAAGCCCCTTTTTATTCGGTAAATCCATTATTCGTTACTTGCGCATTGACGAATTGTATTTTAATTTCAAAAGCTACATTTCAAAATCAATATAATATGTTTCGTTTTACGACATTTTTTCATATTGAATGATGTAATATTGCTTAAATTTACACTTTCAACAAGTTGCTTACGAATCCCAAATCAATCGCACTATTAGTTAATATATTGAAAATCATCTTTTTACAAATTTTATTATAAAATATTTTTTTAATGAGAATATTCATTTTACTCGGCATCTGTGCATACACAATGGGATTGAATGCGCAATCACAACCGAATTTCACACCCGCAACAGAGCGTTTAAAAGGTTACGAACAACGCAAATCGTTGCATGCCAATTCAATTACAGGTGGCGTACCTTTTCGGAATATTGGTCCGACCGTCATGAGTGGGCGCGTAACAGATGTAGATGTTTCGCCAAGTGATCCAAGTATTTTTTACGTTACTTTCGCATCGGGCGGTTTATGGAAAACGGAAAATAATGGTGCCGATTTTACGCCACTCTTTGATAATCAATCCGTTATGACCACAGGCGATGTGGCGGTCAATTGGGAAAAAAATATAATTTGGCTTGGAACGGGCGAATGTAATGCGAGTCGTTCGTCTTATTCGGGCAATGGAATTTACAAAAGTACCGATGATGGCAAATCTTGGACGCATCTCGGTTTGGAAGAAACGCATCATATTGGGCGAATTATTTTGCATCCGACCGACCCAAATACGGTTTGGGTAGCGGCTGTCGGGCATCTTTACTCGCCAAATAAGGAGCGCGGGATTTACAAAACGTCCGACGGCGGCAAAACTTGGAAACAAACTTTATTTGTGGATGAAAACACGGGGGCGATTGATTTGGTCACAGATCCCGATAATCCAAATATGTTATATGCCGCTTTTTGGGAAAAAACACGTCGGGCATGGCAATTTACGGGTTCTGGAAAAGGCACAGGCATTTATCGCAGTGGCGATGGCGGCGAAACTTGGGAACTTTTGACGACTCCAACTTCTGGTTTTCCAACGGGCAAAGGTGCGGGGCGCATCGGTTTGACGGCAGTGCGCGATGGTGCTAAATCAGCTCTTTTTGCGATTATTGATAATCAAAATTCAAAACCTAAAACAACAACTGTTGAGATTTCGGATGAATTGACCAAAGATAAATTGCGCGGCATGACGCGAGCAGTATTTTTACAAATGGATAAAAAAACATTAGGTCGTTTTTTGAAAAAATATAATTTTCCAGAAAAGTATAAAGCCGAAAAAGTTTTAGAACTGGTTAAAAATGAGCAACTTAAACATACGGCTTTATTAGAATATTTAGAAGATGCGAATAATGATTTGTTTGAAACAGATGTTATTGGCGCGGAAGTATATCGTTCTGATGATATGGGCAAATCTTGGAAAAAGACGCATGAAGGCAGTATTGATGGTTTATTTTTCACTTATGGCTACTATTTTGCACAAATTCGGGCAATTGATGCCCAAAATTTATATGTGTTGGGAACGCGGATTGCAAAATCTGCGGATGGCGGCAAAACTTGGAAATCTATCAACAAAGAAAATGTGCATTGGGATCATCATGCATTGTGGATCAATCCAAAACGCATAGGACATTTAATTAATGGAAATGATGGCGGCATTAATATTAGCTACGATGATGGCAAAAATTGGTTTAAATGCAATAGTCCATCAGTTGGACAATTTTATGCGGTGAATGTTGATATGGCAGAACATTATAATGTGTATGGCGGTTTGCAAGATAATGGTGTATGGACGGGTACGCATACGAGTGAAATGAATGCCGCTTGGCAAGAATCGGGCGTAAATCCTTATAAATCATTGCTTGGCGGCGACGGAATGCAAATTATGATTGATAATCGGGATAATAACACGGTTTACACGGGTTATCAATTTGGAAATTATTCCAGAATTAACAAAACAACGGGTGTGGCGAAAGATATTCAGCCTGAACATGAATTGGGTGAGCGTCCGTTGCGTTGGAATTGGCAATCGCCGATTTGGTTGAGCCTTTTTAATCAAGATATTTTGTATTTTGGAGCAAACAAATTGTATCGTTCCATGAATAAAGGCAATGATTGGACAGCCATTTCAGGTGATTTGACGAATGGCGGTAAAAAAGGCAATGTTCCTTATGGCACTTTGACCACCATTCACGAATCGCCGATGCGATTTGGGTTGATTTACACGGGTTCGGATGATGGTGCGTTGCATGTTACGAAAGATGGCGGCGCGACTTGGAAAAATATTGCTGCGGGACTTCCGCAAGAGATGTGGGTTTCTCGCATACAGGCGAGTGCGCATCAGGAAGGCACGGTTTATGCGACTTTGAACGGCTATCGGTGGGACGATTTCAACGCCTATATATATGTGTCGGAAAATTATGGCGAAACTTGGAAATCCATTCGCGCTAATTTGCCTGCCGAGCCGATTAATGTGGTGCGCGAAGACCCTAAAAATGCGCCTCTTTTATATGTTGGAACGGATCACGGATTGTATGTTTCGTTAGATAAAGGATTGACTTTCAATAAGTTCAATAATGGATTGCCTGCGGTTGCGGTGCATGATTTGGTGATTCATCCGAGAGAAAATGAAATGTTAGTGGGTACACATGGACGTTCGTTATTTGTGGCGGATGTGACGCATTTGCAGGCGTTAAAACCTGAAATGCTTGCAAAAACATTACAGGTTTTTTCGATTGTGACACAGCGGCTTGGTCGGAATTGGGGTCGTCAATCCGATAAATTGTCTGAACCGAATGAGCCAAAAGTTAAAATTCCGATTTATTGCAAAACAGAAGGCAAAGTGACGTTTACAGTGCGCAATGACAAGTTTTTGTTGAAACGATTTGAAGCGAATGTTGTAAAAGGTTTGAATTATGTGGATTATGATTTGACGATTAAAGAAGATATGCAAAAAAATTATGAATCTTATTTAGCTGAAAATCAAAAAGATAAATTAGAAAAAAAGATTGAAGTGAAGAAAGCAGATAATGGAAAAATTTATTTGCAAAAAGGTAAATTCATTGTGGATATGGAAAAAGATGGGCAGAAAGACGCGGCTGAATTAGTGATTGAATAATTTATTGAATTAGGCAAACCTAATTCAAATGCTAAATAAAAAATATAAAAAATGTTTCATCCTTGGCATCAAGTGAATGTGGGCGCAAAATGCCCCGAAATTGTAACCGCCGTTGTCGAAATACCGAAAGGCGGACGTGCAAAATATGAAATTGATAAAGAAAGTGGTCTGATTCGATTGGACAGGGTGCTTTATGGCTCTATGATGTATCCGACCCATTATGGTATCATTCCCCAAACATTATTTGACGATGGTGACCCATTGGATATTTTAATTTTGACACAAGTAACCCTTGCGCCACTTACTTTGGTTACAGCGCGAGTTGTGGGCGTAATGCGCATGATTGATCAAGGTGTTGCAGATGATAAAATCATTGCCGTTGCCGAAAAAGATATGAGCGTAACTGATATTCAAGATGTAGGCGATTTAAATACTCATTTTTTAGATGAATTGCGTCACTTTTTTGAAAATTATACTCGTTTGGAAGGCAAAACGGTTACAGTTCCCGCTTTTTTGGATAAGAAAACGGCTAAAAAAGTAATTTTGCGTTCCTTAAAAATGTATCAAGACCAATTTAAAAAAGGATGAGTATTTCAATTTTGCCACCAATTACACGATTTTTCACAAATTATTAGTGAAACTCGTGTAATTTGTGGCAAAATAGCGTGGTTTTAAATTTTTAGAAGCGGTTGATTCCTAATTGATTATTCATAATAGCTATCCTTTTTTTAGTATTTTTCAAAACGATTCGTTTTAAAAATGATTTGGCATGATAGTTGAAATACTTATTGTGAAAGGAATGAATATTTCATTGTTTTTGGAAGATTAGGAAGAACATAACATTTGAAAGAAAAGAAAACTGAATGGGAATGCCAAAAATTGGCATTCCTTTTTTATTTTAGCGTTTTTTTACAAAAAATGTCTGAAATGCCGTTAATTCAACAATCCTCTTATCAAAAAACGCCTTTGCTCCATTTTAATGGACATTTGCAAACGATTATTCCCACTTTTCGGCGCGTCACGGGCGTAGCCTACGAGCGCGAACGGTTCATCACGCCTGATGATGATTTCTTAAACCTTTATTGGTTGCGCCAAAAAAGCAACCGATTGGTTGTGTTGACGCACGGTTTAGAAGGTCATTCCAATAGACCGTATATGCTTGGTATGGCAAAAAAATTTTATAAAAATGGCTTTGATGTCCTTGCATGGAATTGTCGGTCGTGCGGCGGCGAGATGAATCGGCAATTGCGATTATACAATCATGGTGAGATTGGCGATATTTCGCAAATCATTCATCACGCTACACAAAAAGGTGATTATCAAGAAGTTATATTAATTGGTTTCAGCATGGGCGGCAATATTTCCTTGAAATATGCGGCTTTGGACAAACATCCGTTGGTTTCAAAAGTGATTGTTTTTTCATCGCCTTTAGATATGCGCTCTTCGATAGCCGTTTTGGATGAGCCTTCCAATTTTCTTTATAAGAAAAATTTTATTGATAAATTGTTGCCAAAAATCCAATACAAAGCCTTGCATTATCCGAAACATTTGGATTTGAAAGCGTTAAAAGGACAAAAAAGTATTGTGGCGCAAGCCGAACTTTTTTTTGTAAATATTAACGGTTATCGCAATATGGAAGATTTTTATGAAAAAGGCTCTGCTATAAATTTCATTCCGCGCCTTCAAATTCCAACTTTAATTGTCCAAGCACAAAATGATCCTATTTTAACATCGGCTTGTTCACCGATGCAATTAGCTGATAACAACCCTTTTATACATTTAGAAACGCCTTTATGTGGCGGGCATGTGGGCTTTACGCACACGCAAGATAAAGAACATACTTGGGCAGAACATCGTGCGCTTGAATTTGCAGTTAGTTAGTTGGTTAGTTAAATTGATATTTTAACCAACCAAACTACAGCCGTTTGGAAGGTTTTAAACCTTCCAAACAATTGATTATCAACAAGTTAGAATATTTGCTCTTTTCTTTTGCGCTAAACGCGGAAGAACCAAAAGAATTCTTAAAATAAATTAACAATATTTGCACGGATGGACTACAAATATTCATTTTTGACAAAAACTTTTTATTTGTCAATTTTTTTTGCATTATTTTCGGCAGAAAAACTCAAAGCACAGGATAGTTTGCCAACGCGTTATGTAGGTTATCGCTTACAACTCATTGATTTTGAGCAAGTTAAGAAAAAGGGAAATCAGGTTAAGTTAAAATGTACTGTGGTGAATACGGGGCGATTTGCCGTCAAATTGGATGGGAAATCGTTGCCCAAAATTCCATTAGTAATGGACGCTGATTTAGCTTCTTTGAAAACGTTGGGTTTAGAAAATCAAGGAGAACAGATTTGTAGGTATGCGCGCATACAGAAAATTAATTTGGAACCAGGTAGTATGATACCTCGTTTTACGATACAGTTTGTTTTAAAAGCAAATGCGAAATATGAACCGCCGCAATATCAAAAATTAATTGCAACAACTAATGATTCTGCATCATCGAACCTTAAAACGACCATTCCAGAACCGATTAAAGTTGCAACAATGCCGCCTACCGCTACTAAATCACCTGCGCCGAGTGAAGTAATTGCCAAAGAGACGGAAAAAGAGACCGATGAATTTGTAGATGAACGGCTAAATTGTGCTGATTTGGTGTTAGAAGACGTGAAGATATTGAGTCTTTCTAAGAAAAATCTTGAAATTGAGTTTACAATTGTTAATAAAGGTGTTGGGGTCGCGCCGCTTTTTGGCACCAAAAAAGGGAAAGAAGATAATATTGCGATACAATTTTACTTGTCGAGTAGCCCTCGTTTGACACGCGGGGCGGTTGCATTGGAAGGCGTTTACGTGACAAAAGGTTTGGAAGCGACGCAAGGTAAATTGCCGCCAAATGGTCGTTATATCCAAAAAGCTAAAATTAATATTGAAAAAGCGAATCAATTCAATAAAGTTTTGATACTTTACACGGATAATTTTGATGTTTTGCGCGAATGCGACGAAACAAATAATGAAGCCCACATTATTCCCAATTGGCAATTCTAATTTTTGCCTCGAATGACACAAATTTTCACTAATAATTTAGTGAAAATTCGTGCAATTCGGGGCAAAATCGTATCTTGTGACAAAAATTAAAACAGCTATTGTGAAATCTTCTGAAAATGAAACAATTTGTAATGAAGTGTTGAAGAAAATTCAACATTTAGGCTTCATGGTGTCTCCAAAATTAGAATTGGGACAGTCTGTTTGGATGCTGAACGATGAAATAGATGTCGAAATCATGTTTTCCAAGCAAAATCGGCGCAAAGAATACGTTTTTAAACCCGAATTGCAAGGCGATGTTTCTTATAAAGCCAATCGAAATGCGTTTCAATTGTACGTATGCGACACGATAGATCGTACTTTTGTCATTCCATTATCGCTGATAGCGGAGATTTTTCAAGATATTTATGCACTTGGAGAGCATTTCAAACAATTTAAACCCATCATTCAACTCCAAAACGGAGCTTGGTTTCTCTCGTTTTTTGGCAAATATGATATTACAGATTATTTGAATCGGTATGATTTTTTGATTGCGGAATCTAAAACTTATACGCCGCCGCCCGTGCGTTACGCGACAACGATTGAGCGCAAAGGCATTGAAGACCGTTATAAAGAGTTGGCGCAAGAGGGCAATTTGCGGGATGACAGTATGCATGCGACAACGGTTGATATGCTGCGGCGAATTGGCGAATGGTATGGTTTTGAGGCGATTACCGAGTCGAAACCCAAAGGTTTTGCTGAATTTCCGTATTTAATTGACTGTCTTTGGTATAAAAATGGCGATTTATATATGGCGATTGAGGTTTGTCACAAGGGCGTGGTGGAAAAAGATAAAGATGCATTGAAATTGGCAAAGCAACATGGAGCGCGAAAAGTGATTATAGTTGCCGAAGTCAACAAATTGGATAGAATTCGTAAACTTTTTATGTACGATGGTGACATAAAATCTTGGACAGAGATTTGGAGTTTTGAACGCGTTTTCAATCTTTTTGAATCAGGTTTGCGCTTTTTTAAAGATTTTGAAAAATTGAAACGGTATGGTTGGAGCGAGAATTTGATAGAATATATTTAAATTACAATATAAAATATTGGGCAAAAGTTATTAATTGCCCAATATTTTATTTTAAGCGGTTGCGAAATCAGAGAAAGGGCGCATCGTTTCTAAATGAAAGCCAACCACAATATTTTTTTTAGAAATGCCATAGACTGCTAAATCTTCATCAATAGGAATCTCTGTATTGTTTTGTTGCACCCCAATATTTCCTGTTAATAGGCTAATATCAAAATGAATTAACACGGAATATAAAAAACTATCTTTATACCATCCCATTCTAACTAATTGAAAATGATTGCTTTTTATATCAAAAATACTTTTATAAGTCATATCATTCCCCAATGATTCGTTGCGTTCTTTGGCAAGCTTGGTAATATAAGCCATTAAAACGCGTTGATGTTTTTTAATCTTATTTTTTAAAATTGTATCCATCGTTCAATGATATTATTCTTTGGATTAACAACAAATTTAAAACAAGTTTTTGTAGAAAAAATTAATCTTCCTCCTCCTCATCGCCTTCTTTCACACGCTCAATATCACGGCGGTCGCGTTTTGTCGGTCTGCCTATACCTTTATCGCGCAATTCTTTACCCGCTTGTGCAACGTACCACGAATCAAATTTTTTCAATTCAGACTCAGGCGTTAAGTTTTCATAACACGCCTGCGCAATCGGCGCACCAACACGCATTTCAATCAAATCCAATACTTTATACATTAAGTTAAAACCATCTTTTTTAACGCCAATCGTATCACCACGCTGCACTTGAAACGATGATTTCACTAATTCGTCATTGACTTTCACTTTATTGTCTTTGACGGCATCACTGGCTAAGGTACGCGATTTGAAAATCCGAACCGCCCAAAGCCATTTATCTACTCTGACTTTTTCCATAATTGTAGTTTAAATTTCTTTAATGGCTAAATGTGGATACGCCGCACGATGCAATTGCCGAATGCCTTTACGCCTATCCTCAAAAAAACTTTTTAAAACAAATAAATTAGATGCAAATGCAATATCGTCCCAAACCACTTCTGATTCCGTAAACAATTGAATATCAGAGCTTTCGGGCGTTAATATCCATTTTGGTGCGTCCAATTGAACCAAATAATGCAAGTGAACTTGTTGCAATGGCGTATTCGTATAAACGGTGTGCAAATCAATAATCGAACCTGTTGCGCCCGTTTCTTCATACAATTCGCGCAAAACGGCTTCTTCTACGGTTTCGCCATTTTCCATAAAGCCGCCAGGAACATTCCAAAACCCAAAACGCGGCGCAATAGACCGTTTACATAACATAATTTTATCTTCCCAAAGTGGCAAACAGCCAACAATTATTCTGGGATTTTGATAATGAATCGTATCGCAATTTTCACATATAAATCGTGGCAAATGATCACCTGTTGGTACGCGAAACGCAATAGGATGAGCGCAATTTGAACAATATTTCATCTTTTTATTGATTTTTAGGTAATGATGAATTATAAATAATGAATGATTAATTTTATAATTAATTAATAATCAACGAATTATAAGATTCATCATTCATCATTTATAATTCATCATTTATCATTCACATTTCATTTGAACATATTTATAAAAAATGTTGTATCTTTGCTACATCTTCTGGGGTATCAATGCCGATAGTTTCCATATCTGTCAAGGCAACGCCGATTTTAAAGTCATTTTCGAGCCATCGCAATTGCTCCAAAGATTCAGCCATTTCTAACCGAGACGGCTTCAACTGCGCTACTTGTTGCAGCGCGTCAGACCGAAAAGCGTATAAACCAATATGTTTATAAAATGCCGTTTTATTAAACCATTGTTCCACAGGCAAGCCCCGCACAAACGGAATCGGATGCCGACTGAAATAAAGGGCTTTAAAATGCACATCAAAAAGGACTTTTACAACATTTTCGTTTAAAATCGCTTCCAACGTATCTATTTTTTTAGCAAGTGTAACGATTGGTAAATTTTTGTGAAATACTAACGCGCTGACAAGCATCTCTATTTGAAACGGTTGAATAAAAGGTTCATCCCCTTGAATATTGACCACTGTATCAAAACCGCGATAGGCAGGCATCGAAAGCACTTCCGCACAACGGTCTGTACCGCTTGGATGTGTTTCAGAAGTCATGGTCACTGCGCCACCGAAACTTTTGACATGATTAAAAATCCGTATATCATCCGTTGCCACAACTACTTTTGAAAGCGTTTTGGCGGCTGAAACTTGTTCATAAACCCGTTGAATCATAGTCTTCCCCCCGATATTCGTCAACGGTTTGCCCGGAAAACGCGTCGAAGCGTACCGCGCAGGAATCACTCCGATGGTTCGCATAGCAGTCTTATTCATTTTAATTTCAAAATTTTTGACTAAAACGCGAAAATACGCGTTTTGGTAGCAATTTTTATAGTATTTTTCGCGCAAATTTGAAAAAAGCTTATTTCTAAACATAAACATACCGATTTTCGGTTATCATACTATGTATTTGAGCCTTTATAGACCATTCAGCCTGTGTATTAGCCTATTATTCTGTGTCCGAATGATGGCTGCTGCCCCGAATACGGGCGATAGTACCCGTTATTTGACGTTGCGCGACTCCGTGACGCTTTATTTCGTTGAAAACGAAGTGAAAGTTTTTGACCACGTATTGAGTCGCAAGCAAACTTTATATTCTTTAGCGCGATTTTACGGGATTGCATTAGAAGAATTGTATCGTTTTAACCCTACGTTGAAAAGTAAACCAACCGAAGTTGGACAACGGATTCGAGTGCCTGTGCCGAATCCTGCGATTCGACGTTATCGAAAAGGCGATTTTAAGCCTTGGAAATTTGTTCCTGCGTATTACAAAGTACGGCAAGGCGATGATTTGAAAAAAATTGCGGATAATCATTTTAGAATTAATTTAGATACGTTAGTGCAGCGTAATCATTTGACTACCAAACAAGTATCTATGGGGCAATTACTTTTAATTGGTTATGTAAGCGTGGAAGGCATTCCTGATTCGCTCCGAAAATCAGACGGGCAAGCCGCAGGAAATGTTAGACACGTGTTGGCAATGAATAAATTTAAAGAAGAAATTCATGGTAAAAAGTTGCGGGAGCAGCGCGGGCCCGCTTATTGGTCTAAAAAAGCATTGTTACAACCGAAAGGGGAGGAATTGATTCATGAATATTTTGTATTACACCGTTCTGCGATGGTGAATTCGACGATAGAAGTGACAAATCCTGTAACGGGCGCAACCGCGTATGCAAAAGTGATTGGGAAAATTCCCAACATTTATGGGCCTGATATTGTTATAATATTGTCTATTCCGCTTGCTAAACAACTTGGTGCAGTGGATGAACGTTTTTTTGTAAAAATTAGATACCAATAAGGCGATTTCGGAAGGTGGATTTCGGATTTCGGAATGGTGATACTATATATATAGGTGTAATCATTCCGAAATCCGAAATCCACCTTCCGAAATCCCGTAATTAATTATCAACAAATGCGATATTTTAAAAATGTTTTGGAAACCATTGGTAATACACCGATGATTCAACTCAATCGAGTTGCTGCCAATATTCCTGCCTTAGTCTTGGGCAAAGTCGAAACGTTTAACCCTGGACATTCCATTAAAGACCGTATGGCGTTAAAAATGCTTGAAGATGCCGAAAAACGAGGTGATATTCAACCTGGCGGCACGATTATCGAATGTACTTCGGGCAATACGGGTATGGGTTTGGCAATTGCGGCGGTGGTCAAAGGTTATCGTACGATATTCACTACCAGCGATAAACAATCTAAAGAAAAAATAGATATGTTGAAAGCATTGGGTTCGGAAGTGATTGTTTGCCCGACGAATGTTGAACCAACGGATCCGCGTTCTTATTATTCTGTTGCAGCCCGTTTGAATAAGGAAATTCCAAATTCGTATTGGTGCAATCAGTATGATAATTTGAGTAATCGGGTCGCGCATTATGAGTCAACTGCTCCCGAAATTTGGGAACAAACCAATGGTAAAATTACACATTTAGTGGTTGGCGTTGGAACGGGCGGTACGATTTCGGGTGTTGCGAAGTATTTGAAAGAAAAAAATCCGAACATAAAGATTTGGGGCATAGATACTTACGGTTCTGTTTTTAAAAAATATAAAGAAACAGGCATTTTTGATAACAATGAAATTTATCCTTACATTACAGAAGGCATCGGAGAAGATATTTTGCCCAAAAATGTTGATTTCAGTTTGATTGACCATTTTGAAAAAGTAAGCGATAAAGATGGGGCTGTAATGGCACGTCGTTTGGCGCGAGAGGAAGGTTTAATGTTAGGCTATTCGGCGGGTTCTGCGATGGCGGGCGTGGTGCAAATGAGAGAACAACTTGTTGATACTGATGTAGTTGTGATTATTTTCCATGATCATGGCAGCCGTTATGTGGGCAAAATTTATAATGATGATTGGATGCGCGAACGTGGCTTTTTGGAAGATGAATTGAAAGTTCGGGATTTGATTTCTAAGAAAAGTTCAAAACAATTTTTCTCCGTTAAACCCGATGATACGGTGCGTAGTGCTTTCAAAATGATGAAAGATAGAGATATTTCGCAAATGCCTGTGGTGGATGTACATGGAGAGATGGTCGGTTCGATTACGGAAAATGCTGTTTTAACTTATTTGTTGGAAAATCCGATGCAGCATACGGAACATAAAGTGTCTGAAATTATGAGTGCGCCTTTTCCAACAGTGCAAGATGATTTGCCATGTCGTCAATTGAACCGTTATATTAGCAAAAAAATACCTGCGGTGGTTGCAAAAGACCGTACTGGCACCTTACATATTTTGACAAAATATGATATTATTCAAGCCGTTTAGTTAATTAGTTGGTTCGTTAATATATTGATACTCAATACGTTAACGAACCAACAAATTAATTTAAACATTTTGATTTAAAATCAGAAAATATCCTTATCTTGCACTCGTTTAAGCATCATTCGTAAACTCATTAAAACCACCTCGTAACAGCTATGGCTGATGTAAAAATAGAAAGTAGTTGGAAAGCCGCGTTGCAAGACCAATTCAATCAACCTTATTTTGAAGGATTAGTCACCTTTTTGAAGGCGGAAAGAACAGCCGAAAAAGTCATTTTTCCTGCTGGACCATTGATTTTCAATGCTTTCGAGCAAACTCCGATTGACCAAGTGAAAGTGGTCATTCTCGGTCAAGACCCGTATCACAATCTGGGTGAAGCAATGGGTTTATCATTTTCCGTTCCGAAAGGCAAGCGCACACCGCCCTCATTGGTCAATATTTACAAAGAAATTCATGCAGATTTGGGTTTACCGATTCCAAAACATGGTGATTTGACAAGTTGGGCAGCGCAAGGTGTATTTTTACTCAACGCCATGTTGACCGTAGAGCAGAAAAAACCAGGTTCGCATCAAAAAAAAGGCTGGGAAATCTTCACAGATAGCGTTATCAAAACGATTTCGGACAACAAAGAAAATGTTGTTTTCATGTTATGGGGCAATTTTGCGAAAGGCAAAAAAGCGTTGATTGACATTTCTAAACATTTAGTTTTAGAAGGAGTACATCCTTCGCCCTTAGCGGGTAATGGATTTTCTGGTTGCAAGCATTTTTCGCAGGCAAATCAGTATTTGGCAAAACATGGAAAAACGCAAATTGATTGGCAGATTCCAGACTAAATAGTTTAACCCAAGTTATGCAGTAATACTGATTTGGGTTAAAAAGAATTTTTCATAGACGTGTGTATGTTGTTTTTTTG
>JBEEMZ010000023.1:0-29667 GCA_041192405.1 Bacteroidota bacterium
AACCATTCACAATTTTATGATAATCAAACGATTATGAATATTGTATTTAAATCATTCAAATAGGGCAGGTCACGACCTGCCCCTACGATGAACCTTATTATTGATGGAATTTATCTTCTTTCCAATTTGCAGGGTTGTTGATAATGTAATTTGCGATATTGTGATAACCTCTTTCGTCTCGAATGATGTGGTCGTGATAGGATCGCTGCCATTCAAACGCTCCCTTTAAACCATAAGAGGGCATTTGACATAATTTTAAAAAACGGATGTTTTCAGGGTCTTCGGCTTGTTCTGCGGTCAAGACAGGTATCGGTAACGAATCAGGGATAACGGCGCGTGGCGGATTGGTTCCTACGATTCGAACCAAGCCGTATATGTCGGCTAAATCATAACGCGCTTCACAAGCATCAATCTGCAATTCATGAATGGCTTTGGAGGCGGTGGTTTTATAAGCCCCTATCAATTCCGATAACGATTTGATTTTCACCGATTTATCCATATCGGTTTGATTGATTTCGAGGATTCCGTGTATGTGGTTGGGCATCACGACAAATTCATGTAACCTCACGTATGGATATTGTTCGGCTAACCAATCCCATTGATTTGACACAATTTGCCCCAATTCATTTGGATACATGGTTTTGTCTTCAATGTGTCCCAAACAACAAATTCGGTCGTGGACGCAAATGGTTACAAAATAAAGGGCTTCTCGACTATAATCGAACCCTTGCAAACGGTTTCGTTTACGTTCTCTGTGCATGTTCTTATGGTTTTGTATGTTAAAAAAAAGGTAACAAAAAAGGGTTAAAAAGGTTTTACGTAGGGGCAGGTCGTGACCTGCCCTACCATGTCGTGACCGTCCTGTCCATTTAAAATCATTCACAATTTTATGATAATCAAGTGATTATGAATATTATATTTAAATAATTCAAAAAGGGCAGGTCAGGTCACGACCCGCCTCTACGCGCAATGCAGGTCAGGTCGTGACCCGCCTCTACGCGCAATGCAGGTCAGGTCGTGACCCGCCTCTACGCGCAATGTATTATTGTTTATTATCATCCCTCAAAGGTCGTGACCTATTTTTTAAGTTAAAAATAAAATTATTTATAATTTACTGATTATTAAATAATTGAAATTAATTTGAATGAGACAGGTCACGACCTGTCTCTACGATTTTGCGCAATTTTCAATGCGAAGCATTCCATAATCCCTGTCACAAAATACTAAATTATAATTTAGGCTTATGAATCGAAACTTTGTATCCTTGTTTAATTTAAACGCATTATTCACTCAAACTTACGTATAAACCATTCTGAATCAATGAATTTTTTTATTAGAACCAACCAACCTACTCAAATTAAATATATTTTATTTTGGAGTCTTTTAGGATTAAACCTTTGGAGTAATCCGCTTTTGGCACAATGTACCTTCACCTCCACAGGGCTTGGCAACCAAATGGCGAACAATAATAGTACGCCGACAGGTTCTGATGACCTAATTATGTTCACTTTGAACCCAACAGGAGCCAGTTTAGGTACTTCTTACACGGTTTCAGTTAGTGGGGGCGGCTCGATTACGCCAACTTCGGCGAATTATGGCGTTGCGACGACCTTTTTATTACAAACGGGGTCGGCAGATGGCGCGTCTTCTTATACCATAACGATTACGAATGCGACGGGTTCGGTTTGCAGCACGACGGCAACGGTTGGTCCGATTGCGGCGGCTCCTTACACGTGTCCGAGTCCCATGTCGCTTTGCTCGGGTGGTTCCTACACTTTGACCGTGCAATCTGGTTTATCGAATTATCAATGGTATTTGAATACGGGTGCGGGTGCGGTAGCGATTGCGGGCGCGACGAGTAATGTTTATGCAACTGCCACTACTGCGGGAACTTATACATGGACAGCAGAATATGGAACTTGTTCAGTATCAAGCTGTTGTCCGATTGTTTTGCAAAATAACAACATCACAGCCAGCGTGATTGCGGGTGATCAGACGATTTGTGCGGGCGCAGACCCTGCGGCTTTCACGGTTGGAACCGCCGCGACAGGCTCAGGAACGTTGAGTTATAAGTGGCAAAGTAGCACCACAGATTGCATGACAGGTTTTGCAGACATCGCAGGCGCGACGAGCGCGACCTATGATGCACCAAGTGGGTTGACCCAAACCACCTATTACCGAGTGGTTGTAACCTCGACTTTGAATGGCACGGCTTGCACGGCGAACAGTAATTGTTTAACAGTGACCATCAACGCGCTGCCCACTTTCACCTTGACAACGACGAATGTGACTTGCAATGGTTCCAATGATGGCAAAATTATCATCGCTGCGAGTGGAATTTCGCCTTTTCAATATAGTTTAAACGATGGCAGCACTTTCACTGCCGCCGCAACAAATAATAATTTGCCACCTGCGAATTATAAACCTGCGGTCAAAGATGCCAATGGATGCGTGAAAAAATGTAATTAAATATAATTTTAAAATCATATACGTTTCCAAAATATATTATCGTAACTTATTGATAATCAATTAATTTTTAACTATTTTTTATGAAAGCGAATTATTTACATATCATTATAACCATTGTAGCATGTTTGAGTTTGTACAGAATGGAGGCACAAACTTGTATTTTAATCACGGAACCGCCACCTGTTAGCGCGGGTACGCCAACCAATGCAACGGTTTGTCATGCTGTCACAGGAAGACCAACAATTACACTTAACAATAATCTTACAAATGAAGATTCTGGTGGGACTTGGGCTTTAGCACCTGCGTCTCCGAATCCTGCAAGTGCATTCAATGCGATAGCAGGAACATTCAATCCAAATAGCGTTGCGCTTGGATCCTATATTTTTCGATATTCAGTAGGGACTGCAATGTGTGGTGATAGCAAAGATATTACGATTTTGATAGAAGCGTGTTGCCCGCCAAAACTTTGCTTGCCTGTGGTGCTTCAACGACTTTAAGTAATGATGAATCTTATAATTAATTGTTTATCAAATCATTATAAAAATAATGATTCATCATTCATCATTCATCATTCAATTATAACCATTTTCTAAAAAGATTCATTTAATGAGACGTTTTACAACTAAAATTGCCAGTTTTGCAATGGTCATGGCAGCATTTTGCCAAAATATCCAAGCTCAAACCTGTGTTACCATCACTGAACCCGCAGTATTGACCGCGAGTGGGACTCCAACCGCCGTGGGGTGTAGGGGCGCAAGCACGGGATCCATCGTAATGGCAGGTAGCGGCGGCACGACACCTTATTTATATAGCAATGACGGCGGCACTACCTATTTGGCGGCGGGCGTGACCACTTTTTCGAGTTTGGCGGCGGGTAGTTATACGATTACCATCAAAGATGCGAACAATTGTACGGCAACGGCAAGTGTCACCGTGACCGAACCTGCAAGTTTGCCAACCGTTAGCATCGCGGCGACTGAAAATTCGTGTGCAGCGAACGACAATCAAGTGACAACAGGTGCTACCTATAATATGACTGCGACGGGAACAGGCGGCACTGCATCGTACACGTATGCATGGAGTCACACGCTCGGTTCTACGGCAACCGTTGCGGCAACGGTTACAGCGACGACAACTTATACTGTTACCGTTACGGACTCGAAAAGTTGTACGGCAACCGCAACCGCAACCGCAACGGTTATCACGGGCCCGACGGTTTCGATTACAGGATTGGCTTCGGCATATTGCAAAGACGCAACCGCAGTGACATTGGCGGGAACTGCAACACCTGCCAGTGGAACGTTTACAATTGATGCATCAGCTGCCACAAGTTTTGACCCAGCCGCTTTAGCAGCAGCCAATCACAGCGTTGTTTATACATACACGGATGGAAATGGGTGTATGGGTTCGGCTACTAAAGCGGTGACAGTCAATGCTTTACCTTCTTTTACGTTGGCAGCTACGAATGTAACTTGTAATGGGGCTGCCGATGGAACGATTACGATTTCAGTCACAGGCGGTGCAACACCTTATGAATATAGCAAAGATGATGGCGCAAATTACACGACTCCTGCGGCGGCAACTACAAAAGCCTATAATGGACTTGCACCTGCATTGTATAAATTGACCGTTCGGGATACGAATGGTTGTGTGAAGAAATGTCAATAAGGAATGTGTCGAAATAAAGAGGATTAGAGACCATTCTTATAAATCGTTGATTATCAAACCTTTGAAAGGTTTGAAACCTTTGGAAGGTTTCAAACCTTCCAAAGGTTGTTATACCTAATTGTGTCCAAATACATAATTTGTTTTAATGATGAATGACAAATTTTACAATTAATTGGTTATCAAATTATTATAAAACAAATTATTCATTATTCGATTTAAAAAATATCAAATTCGTATATATCATCGCCGCCAAAACCACCTTTTCGATTGCTCGAAAAATAGCCTTTTTTACCATTTGGCAACAACATGAATCCAAAATCATCCGCTTCAGTATTGAACGGCGCACCTAATGAAATGGCATTTGCCGTTTTATTTTCCAAATCAATGCGAAATAAATCTAATTTTTGCCCGCCTTCCCGTCCATCTGAAGCAAAAAACAACGTTCCTTCCTGACTCATAAACGGAAAAAGTTCATTTTTAGCGGTATTGACCTTCGCCCCAAGATTCGACGGCGCAGACCAATCGCCATTCGGCAACCGCCGCGACACGTATAAATCCATCCCGCCAAAACCGCCAGGCATATTCGAAGTGAAGTACAACCGTTGTCCATCCGCAGAAAGCGTCGGATGGCAAAACGTATATTCATCATCTTCAAAAGGCAATAAGGTTTCACCCATCCAATCATCGCCTTGCTTTTGTTTGACGTAGATTTTGACGGTAAATTCACCATTCGCATTAGCGATTTCTTTACCATGTTTGGACGTATTGCGCGTCAAATACATGGTTTGCCCATCTTTTGAAAAACAACTGGGTCCTTCATTGGTTCGACTATTCAGTTTTGCGTCGAAAGTGCGGACTTTAAGCAATTTCCCTGTTGCCGAATCGAACGGTACGAATTTCAAATTTAAATCTTTTTTTTGTGTTTTTGGCTTAGGGTCATTGACGCTTGGAGCAGCACTTTTTTTAAGTTGTCCATTTTTAGCGCGGACAATACTATTGGTACAAAATAAAAGACCATTTTCACACAAAGTCGGCGAAAAATCATCATTTTCACCATTGAGAATGCTTGCATTATGAATCATCACATTGTTTAACACAGGCGTTACGCGGATGGTTTTAACAGGCTGAACGCTTGCCGTTTTAACGCTGGCTGTTGGGCGGATGACACTTGGATTTGCTACGGGCGCACTTTTTGCAACATTTGTATTGGATAAATTTGTTTTAGCAATATTTTGATTGGTCGCCGATTTCGGTTTGACCCCATTTGCAGTGGTAGTAGGCGCGGTTTTGACCCCATTTGCAGTGGTAGTAGGCGCGGTTTTGACCCCATTTGCAGTTGTAGTAGGCGCGATTTTGACCACATTTACAGTTGTAGTAGGCGCGATTTTGACCACATTTACAGTTGTTTTAACCACATTTGGAGTCGCAATAGGCGCAGTTTTGACCCCATTTGGAGTCGCAATAGGCGCAGTTTTGACCCCATTTGCAGTTGTTTTAACTACATTCGGAGTTGCAACAGGCGTAGTTTTGACTACATTTCCATTTGGCGCAGAGGTTTTTTTATCAATTTTTATATTGGAAATAGGCGATTTATCCAAATTAGCATTGGTCAAAGGTACTACAGGCGCGGATTTCACCACTTTTGGCGGATAAGAAACAGATGACGGCGTGGATTTAGAATGTGCCAAGCCTGTCGAATCATTCTCAGCTGCGATTAAAGTAGTTTTGTTAGAAAAAGCATGTTTGTTTGGTTGATTTGCGGCGAAAAGTAATTGGTTTTGTGCGATAGCTAAATTTTGAAACCCGATAGTTCCAAAACTCATTGTACAGATCAGTTTTTTTAAAAGCATCGTTTACGGCTTATGATTTGGGTGAACGAAACGATTTTGAGTATCAAGGATGCTCGATTCGTTACAATATATGAAATCTTTATGCCAACTTTTAAAATACAATGTTAATTGTGGTAGCAATCGTATAAAATATTGATAATCAATGAATTGCAAATTTTTATAATAAGTATTAACCATTTCCGCTTTGGAACTTTTTGAAATAGGATGCGTCTGATTGGAAGGATAAGAAGTATCTTTTCAGTTAAAATGGGTGCTTTTCAACTGAAAAGTTTCTTAAAATCCTTGAAATCAGACGCATCCTATTTCAAGAATTTCCCAAAGCGGAAATGACTGAATAAGCATTTTGGAATCTTGAAAACTTTTAGCATAAATGGATGTTTTAAGAAAGTCAAATATTGGACGATAATTGCAGTTAATCTACTAAAATGAACAAAACAATCTTATTCGCGCTGCTTTTCATGAGTTTTTTACAATCCTGCGTGCTACATTCAGTCACCTTGATTGAAGGTTCTAAAACATTCGTTTTGGGCGAAGGCAAACATGGAAGCTACAATGCATCTATTAAAAATATCGGTATTGCGCCGATAGAAGTTTTCAAAATCGTGAACGGAAGCGCGCCTGTTTCGCTTGGCGTGATGCAGCCCGACACCGAAAATACATATTCCGTGGAAGGAACAACTGCCATTTGGTTTAAAAATTTGAGTCCGCGACAAGCTCAAATTAAGATTAAATTGTTGGGAGACAAGGCTTTATCTATGGGTTATAAAAATAATTAGTCTCTAATGATGAATGATGAATAATTGATCATTCATCATTCATCATTCGCTTCCATGTTTCAAACAAAATCTCTTGTTTCGGACGGTCGGCAGGAACACTGCGCAAGGGTTCACATGGTTTCAAACTATCATAACAATCTTTCGGCAACATCTGATATAATTGAGTGCCTTTGGATTTCCAAGCCAACATTTCATCACTGACCGCGCGCACAATCCGCGCAGGATTGCCCACCACCAAACTGCGATTTGGAATCACCATTTCCGCCTTCACGAAGCACAACGCACCAATAATAGACTCATCGCCAATCTCGGCATTGTCCATAATGACGCTATTCATGCCGATTAAAACATTTTTGCCAATCGTCGCGCCGTGAATAATCGCGCCATGACCAATGTGCGCACCCATTTTTAACAAAACCGTTGCCGCAGGAAACTGATGAATTGTACAATTTTCTTGAATATTGCAACCGTCTTCAATGATAATCGCGCCCCAATCGCCCCGAATCGCCGCGCCAGGGCCCACATATACGTTACGCCCGATGATGACATTGCCTGTCACTGCCGCTTGTGGATGTATGAAAGAAGATTCATGTATGACAGGTCTGAAACCTTTGAATTCGTAAATCATAATTTTTTAAATAAAACCATTATTTTGCAAACTGTTTACAAAGATAAGTAGTGAAGGTGAAGTAAATAACTACACCATTTGGAAGGTTTGAAACTTTCCAAACGATGTATCTAATTGATTATCAATTATGTATCTAAATAATAAATTTGTCATTTATTTTACATGACCTATCCTTACTGTTCTTCAATTAAAAAACGCAATAAAGATATGAATTTTTTGAAACCATTTCGATATAAGAAAAAATATTACATTTTATGGAACACTAAAAGGCTGTATATCACTATTTTGATGATATTACATATAAAACCTTTTTTGAATGGTCAAAATCGGTTAGTGCTCTCTTTTGCGACGATGGAAGATTCCGTTTATTTCAATAAAAATGTGAAAAAACAATTTATATTTGAAGGTGATTCAAACTTTTTGATTCAAAATCTAACCACATTGATTCAAAAGCAGCGCGATGAAGGTTTCTTAGAATCATCTTTAGATACCTTTTTTCGACAAGACACTACTTTGTGGAAGTCGCAGATTCATATTGGAAAACAATATAATTGGTCTCAATTGAAACGAGGCAATGTACCTACCTCATTTTTAAATACAATTGGTTTCAATGAGAAGTTTTTTAAACGCAAAGTGTTCAATATCAATGAAATACGCCATATTCAAGACAATATTTTGACCTATGCTGAAAATCATGGTTATCCATTTGCACAAATCAAATTAGATAGCATTCAATTGAATGATGGCAATGTTTCGGCAACGTTGCGACTTGATTTAGGCGCGTTGATGATGATAGCGGGTTTGGAAACGGAAGGCACTTCTCGGCTATCCTTGCAATATTTGGAAAATTATTTGGATATTCGGAAGGGAGCGATTTTTAACAAATCAAAAATGATTGCTATATCTAAACTATTGAGCACGATTCCTTTTGTCACCGAAAAAGCAAAACATTCAATCACATTTAGAGGTACGGATGTTATCATACGGTTGTTTTTAGACAACAAACCTGCAAATAATTTTGATGGCATTCTCGGCATTCAACCGCAGACGAATGCTATTAATGGTGGTCAAAAATTTGTCATCACCGCGACGGGGCAAGCCGCTTTGCAAAATAGTTTTAATAATGGTGAAAAACTCTCTGTGCAAATCGAACAATTGACTCCACAAAGTCCAAAAGTGGTACTCAATGCCAATTTTCCTTATCTGTTGAACCTGCCTTTTGGTGCCGACGGTGCGTTTTCAGTGTTGAAACAAGATACGACTTGGTTAGATGTGCGCGGCAATGTGGGCATGCAATATCGGTTTTCTGGTGAAGATTATTTGAAAGGTTTTTGGGAGTCAACTAATCTTTATAACTTGACTATCAATGAAAAACACATTATTGAAACGCATCAACTGCCTGATAGATTGGATGTGAATATCAATGCTTTTGGTGTGGAATATCGGCAACAACGATTGGATTATGCCATCAATCCGCGTCAAGGATGGGCGATTACGTTGCGAGCAAGTGCGGGTTTGCGGCAGATTCGGCAAAATACTTCGATTATCACGTTGAAAGACCCGTTAATGCCTGATTTTGATTTTACACATTTGTACGATACGATTGCGCGACAATCCTATCAATATAAAATCAATACTCATTTTGAGTATTATGTTTCCTTTTTACAACGAAGTGTTTTAAAAATAGGTTTGCAAAGTGGGCTTATTTTCACTTCTTCGCCGATTGCGATTAATGAGCAATATCGAATTGGTGGTGCAAAAGTATTGCGCGGCTTTGATGAATTGAGTATTTTTGCCACACGATATTTGGTTTCAACGCTGGAATATCGCTTATTATTGGGCAAAAATAATTACCTTTATACGTTTTGCGACGTTGGAGCTGTCGAAAATAAAACTCGAAATACGCAAAAAAGTGATATTCCAATTGGTTTTGGTGGCGGCTTGACTTTTGAAACGCCTGTTGGCTTGTTTGGGTTTGGGCTTGGAGTCGGGCGCGAACAGGGCAATCCGATTGATTTTCGCAATATCAAAACCCATTTTGGATATGTGCGGTTGTTTTAGTTGGTTGGTTAGTTGGTTGGTTAAATCATTGATTATCAATATTTTAACGAACTAACCAACTAACTAACCAACCAACTAACCTTATTTTTTGGCTTCTTTTTCAGCTAAATCATTTAATTCGTCAATTTTGTTAGCGACCGCGTCTTTTGCGCCGATAACTGCATTTTTAGCTTTTTCGACCAAATCACTTGGGTTGCCAATCGCATTTTTAGCCTTTTCGACCAAATCGCCTGGATGTGAAAGGGCTTCTTGCGCGTCATGCACCTTATCCATAACCGCATTTTTGACATCATCCAAGTGCAAATCTGCAACTTTATCTTCTACCGCGTCTTTCAAAGCTTCTGCTTTATCCGCGATAGCATCTTTGGCTTGTTCGAGCATAGAGCCCGCTTTTTTTAATAAATCTCCAAATGACATAAAAAACTGATTTTAGAAATGAAAAAATTATTGTTTATCTTGCTTCGCAAATACTTTTTGCATTAAATCCGTTGTGCGTTGCGATTTATCGCCGCGAATATTTTTTTCCTTGTCCTCCACCATTGAAAACAAACCTTTTAACGCTTCGGTAGTCACGTAATCTTCCAATTTAGGATTTGCTTTTGAGACTAATGGAATTTTATTATAGGTATTAACCGCGTCAGACCAATAACTTCGCGCATTAAACTTGTCTAACGAACCCGCAATCACAGGCGAAAACGCTTGAAATAATTCGTTATAAGTCGCTTTTTTCAAATACGCTGTTGCCGCATTTTTATCGCCCATTAAAATACCCATCGCATCACTAAAACTCATAGATTTAATGGCATTAATGAAAATCGGTTTCGCTTTGACGGCAGCATCTTCCGCGCCCGCATTGATTTTTTCCAAAATAGCGTTTTCAACGCTGCTGAAACCAGGAATCATTTTCAATTTATCTGTAATTTGACGGGCTTCGGTCGGCAATAAAATTTTATAAGCACTGTTCATATAACCGCCTTTTTTAGAAAGCAGGTCAGAACCATTCGTGATCCCGAACACTAAGGCTTCTTTCAAACCATTGCCAATGTCTAAATTAGACAACAATTGTTCTGCAATGACGGCAGTAGCCGCTTTTTTGAGTTGGTCGCAGGAGCCGAAAGTCGCGCCGAGCGCACCTAATCCAACTGAAATAGCGAGTATTTTACTCGTTTTCATAGTATCTTTTTAAGGGTGAATGATGAATGATGAATGATTGGAATGTTAACGTTTTTTTTCTGACAATATTATAATGATTCACTTCGTGCATGATAAAAATTAGAATTGGGTTGATGGCTGTACGGATTCAACGGATTTTCACGAGATTGATACGGATTTTTACTTCCATGAAGTGACGTAAAAATCAAAAATCGGTATCAATCCGTACCTCTATCAACCCAACTTTAATTCTTGTTAAAGCTAACAAAATAATGTTAAAACCATAATTAAAATCCTTTTCAAAAAGGAAATTTTATTTATTTCACGTTCCTTAGGCAAAATAATTGTGTCATTTTTGGCGCAATCGAATAATTTATAACTTTGGTTCGTTGGAAACTTGCTAAATTTGCGGCAACTTCTACGGTTTGAATCCAGAAAAATCATTAAATTATGACAGCATATCTATTAACGGTCGGCGATGAAATCCTCATCGGGCAAATTACGGACACCAATTCGGCTTGGATGGCGCAGCAATTGAATTTGCAAGGCATTCGGATTGCGGGCAAAGCGAGTGTGGGCGACGTGCATCCGAACATCATCGAAGCGATGGATTACGCTTTGAGCAAAGCGGATTTAGTGTTGGTCACGGGCGGACTCGGCGCGACGAAAGATGATATTACGAAAAAAGCGATTGCAGAATATTTTGGCGTTGAAATGATTTTTCACGACGAAACTTGGAAGCGGTTGCAATATTTTTTCAAAAAATTGGGCAAAATACCCAATGAAATGAATAAAAATGGTTGTTTCATGCCCGAAAATGCAGAAATTCTGACCAATGATAGAGGACTCGCGCCTGCGATGTGGTTTGAAAAAGGTGGAAAAGTGATGGTTTCGATGCCGGGTGTGCCGTATGAAATGATGCATTTGATGACGGATAGAGTGTTGCCGCGTTTGAAAAAGTCGTTTCCTGTGTCGCCTGTGGTGCATCGGACGCTGATGACGGCGGGCGAAGGTGAAACGGGTTTGGCGGCGTTGCTTTCGGATTTTGAAGATGCGTTGCCGAATAACATTAAATTAGCCTATTTGCCTGCGTTTAATCAAGTTCGGTTGCGTTTGACGGCAACAGGAACGGATGAAAATGCGTTAAATCAACAAATTGATGTAGAAAAGGCGAAAATGGAAACAATTGTTTCTAAATTCGTGTATGGATATGATGATGAGCCGCTTGCAAAGGCGGTTGGGCGGATGTTGGTGGACCAAAAAAGGACGCTTGCGACGGCAGAAAGTTGTACAGGCGGGCATATCGCAGCGCAACTGACAGCGAATGCGGGCAGTTCTGCCTATTTCAAAGGTGGGATTGTTGCGTATCATAATGATTTGAAAATCAATCTTTTAGGTGTCAAAACAGTGACTTTGGATGAGCATGGCGCAGTCAGTGAAGCGACCGTTCGGGAAATGGTTCAAGGCGCGTTGAATGCAACAAATGCCGATATTGCAATCGCGGTTTCGGGCATTGCGGGCCCTGGCGGCGGGTCTGCGACGAAACCTGTTGGTACGATTTGGGTCGCCGTCGGCAGTAAGACGCACACGCGAGTCGCACATTTGACAATGGATAGAGGGAGAAATCGCAATGTGGAATATGCCGCGAATGTCGCTTTGAACTTAGTCAGAATTTTCTTGTTAACTGCTGAATAGGGATACCTAATTCATTGAAAATCAATTGCAAACACCTATGTTCCATATTGTACATACGTGTTTGCAAGAGCCAAATTCAACCGAAACCATGCCACAATTAGAATTATTAATGCCCAAAATGGGTGAAAGTATCACAGAAGCGACCATTTTAAAATGGTTAAAAAAGGTTGGCGACCGCATCGAACTCGATGAAGCCGTCCTCGAAATCGCTACGGATAAAGTAGATTCAGAAGTGCCGTCCACTTGTGAAGGCATTTTGTTACAAATTTTATATCCTCTGAATGCGGTGGTTCCAGTCGGGAAGGCGATTGCAATCATCGGTTCAGAGGCTGCAAAACCGAATATGCCTGTCACACCTTATGTAGAAAAAGTTGCGCCAAGCGTTTTCAAATCTGCCCATTCCAATGGTAGCACTCATGGAAAATCGGCTACCACAGGGATTGCTGCACTCAAACCAAGTGAAAGTAATCGTTTTTATTCGCCTTTGGTGCGCACAATTGCGCAAAAAGAGCAAATTTCTAAAACGGAATTAGAAAGCATTGCTGGCACTGGTCAAAATAGCCGTGTCACAAAAAACGATATTTTGGATTATGTTGAAAATCGCAAAACCGTCGTTTCGCCCGCGCCGAGTCCTGTAATCCCTGTAAAAACACTGATAGAAACACCGATTTCAACGATTATGCTGCCTAAACCGCCGCTTGAAACGGTTGGCACAAGTGTTTCGGGCAATGTTGAAATTATTGAAATGGACCGAATGCGCAAATTAATTGCGGAACACATGGTTTATTCCAAACATACATCCCCACATGTGACTTCATTCGTAGAAGCCGATGTGACGAATTTAGTGCTTTGGCGCGAAAAAGTGAAAGGCGAGTTTCAGAAAAAATATAATGAAAACATGACATTCACGCCGATTTTCATCGAAGCGGTCGTGAAAGCGATAAAAGATTTTCCAATGATAAACGTTTCAGTAGAAGGAACGAAGATTTTGGTGAAAAAAGAGGTGAATATTGGGATGGCGACGGCGTTACCGTCCGGAAATTTGATTGTGCCCGTCGTCAAAAACGCAGATTGGCTCAATTTAGCGGGCATCACCCGACAAGTAAATGACTTAGCGAACCGTGCGCGCCACAATAAGTTAAAACCAGATGAAATTCAAAACGGCACTTTCACGCTAACGAATGTTGGGTCGTTTGGCAACGTGATGGGTACGCCGATTATTAATCAACCACAAGTTGCAATCTTGGCAACGGGAGCGATTCAAAAGAAACCCGCAGTCCTCGAAACCGAATTTGGTGACGTGATTGCCATCCGCCGAATGATGTTTTTGTCCTTATCTTACGACCATCGGGTTGTAGATGGCATGTTAGGCGGTTCTTTTTTGCGGCGTGTGGCAGATTATTTAGAACAATTTGATGGAAAAAGAACGATTTGATGACTTGGGATATTGGTTAGTTCGTTCGTTTGTTGGTTGGTTCGTTCGTTAGCTTGTGTTATAAGTCGCACAACGAACCAACCAACGAACCAACAAACCAACCAATCTCCCAAATTCCACTGTTTTGGGAGATGATTAAAAACAAATGTTGTTACCTTCGCTTACGCGGAATCTTACTATTTTTAGGAGTTGTGGCACTTGTCGCGCCGCTTTCCGCACAAAATTTGCGTGAACAAGCTACGGTTTTGTTCGACGCAGGGAAGTTTAAACCCGCTTTAGACCTTTTACTCCGTTATCAGGAACAAAAACCGGGGAATCTTGATGTGCAACGAGATATTGGCATTGCGGCATTTCATGCCAATCAACTTGGGATTGCCCGTCAATATTTGGGCGGTTTGATTGACAAAAGCCCTGATGCGACCGTCACTTACTATTTTGGCAAGGTGAATCAGCACGAATTTCAATTTAAAGAGGCGATTCGACAGTATAAAAATTTCCTCCGCAAAGTGAAATTAGATGACCCGCGCCGCCGTGCTACGATAGCAGATATCAAACGTTGCGCCGCAGGACAAAAAATAATTTTGTCAACGGAAGATGCCTTAGTAGAAAATTTGGGTGAAACGATTAATTCGGTTCATGATGAATTCGCGCCTGTGGTCAGTCCGACGGATGAAGACAAATTATATTTTGCCGCCTCGCGGGAATATAGTGAAGGTGGGTTGCGCGACGAATTGGGTCGGATGGATGATAAAAATGGTAAATATGCGTCCGATATTTTTTCAACCTACACCGATAATGGCGAATGGCACGAGCCGACACCGCTCGGAAATCCATTGTTAAGCACGTCGCAACACGAATTTATCCTCAGTTTTGACAAAAAAGGGACTTCGATGTACCTTTATCGGGGCTTGACGCAATTTTCGGGTGATGTATTATTGGACGTTTTCAAACAAAACTCAGAGCAGCGAACGCTACCGAATGCTTTTGTATCGCCTGTGAAAGCGAATGAAGGCGATAATGCACTCTGTTTTTTTAATGACACTTTAATGATTTTTGCCAGCCGTCGGGCGGGTGGATATGGTGGTTTGGACTTATATTATACGCGTTTTACGGAAGGTGCATGGTCTAATCCAGAGAATTTGGGCCCGAATATCAATACATCTTATGATGAAACGACTCCTTTTTTAGCAAAAGACGGTCGCACCTTGTATTTCAGCAGCAATTCGACGCAAAGCATAGGCGGATTTGATATATTTAAATCTACGTATGTGGATGTTGAAATGTCATGGCAAGCGGCTCAAAATTTAGGTCGTCCGTTCAATTCTGCGGGTGATGACACCTATTTTCAATTAACATCCGATGGTCGAAAAGGCTATTTTTGTTCTAATCGGAAGGACAGTCATGGCGAGCGCGATATTTATCAAGCCTTATTCAAAACAACCCAAAAAGTACAAATTCCTTCTCAACTAAGTGCGTTTTACGAAGTGCCAACACATTTGGAAAAAGCTAAAAATGGTACATCAAATGTTGGTGTTGCGAGAGTTAAATATGAATTTTCTCCGTTATATTATGACCAAGATGTGGATTTAGTACGCGGGAGCAACATGCAGCAATTGAAAAAAGTAGCAGATTTGTGGAAATTGTATCCCAATGTACAAATTGTTTTAACAGGGCATAGTGCTGAATCAGAATCCATTCCATTTGATTTATACTTCATGTTGAAACGCCTCGAACAATCTCGTAAGATATTGACAGACAACGGAGTACGCATAGATAATATTACTATAAAAAGTGTTGGTTCGGGTTATCCAATCGCTTTAACGATTTTGGAAGGCACACCGAATCCAGCAGGTGAGAAAATGAATAAACGGGTTGATATAGATTTAAAAAATACGGCGAATACACCGATTGATTTTCAATACAATACACCTGCCGTTTCTGAATTAATGGTCAATAAAGTAGGTGACATATTCAAAAAACATGAAATAGGTTTGAGCTATAAAGTCCAAATTGCTGCAACAAAGCGGGTTTTTGAAGGGGATGCCTTGGCAAAATCGGGCGATGGCATGGTGGAAGTGCAAGGTGACGGACAATATTTATACACAGTTGGTTTAAAAGAAACATTTGGAGCCGCCGAAATTTTAAAACAAAATTTGTTAAAAGAGGGCAATAAAGAATCCATTGTGGTAGCGTATGTGGACGGAGTTCGACTCGTTTCAGATGCTGAAATTCGTCAAAAGGGCAAAAAATATCCAGATTTATTGAAATATTTATTGAGCAAAGGTAAATAAAAGCAATTTGTCTATTTAAGCACATCTGTACAGAGGATCTATAAATTATTTCAAGACACATAAGTACATAGCATAAAACATAAAATATTGATAATCAATAACTTATGTTTCTTCTGTACATATGTGTTAAAAAATCTATGTTCCCTATATCCATCTGTGTTTAAAAAAAAGCAACCAACTTTTTTTAAAAAATACTAAAAATGCAAGTTAAAACCACTTATCGCCAAATCATGCGATTAGCAGCCCCATTAATGTTGGGTTCGGCGGGGCAAAATCTAATGGTCGCCTGTGAAAGTGCGTTCCTGTCATGGAAAAGTGAAGCCGATTTTGCGGCAATTGGGTATGTCGGCATGTTCTATTTGGTCATCATGGCGATTGCGTTTGGGATGTCACGCGGCGGACAAGTGCTCATTGCACGGCGCGTCGGCGAAGGCAAGTTACAAGAGGTCGGCAGGACATTTTATGCCTTGCTCTACCTTGAATTATTCATGGCGGTTGTCGTTTTTTTATTCATGTATTTTTTCGCACCCTATTTTTTTAGTTATATAAAAGAGCCAATCATATACAGTAAAACAATAGAATTTTTAAAATATAGATCTTTTGGCGTTTTTTTTAGTTATGCGGGTTTGGCGATAGTAGCGTTTTATTCAGGCATTGCGCGCCCGACTTTCATCTTTTATGATACCTTGATTTTAGCGGTTGCGAATCTCGTATTAAGTTATGGATTAATATTTGGCAAGTGGGGCTTACCCGATATGGGCATTGGCGGCGCGGGATTAGCAGCGACAATTGCAGAATTTTTTGCATTCATGGCATTTTTAATATATATGTATTTCGACAAAGAGACCGCTCAATATAAATTATTTTCGCCTCCAAAATTAGATTTGGGCATCATGCGCCAACAACTTGGACTCAGTGTTTCGACTTCTGCGCAAACTTTTATTAGTATCGCGTCGTGGTTTTTGTTTTTTATGTTAATCGAAAAATATATGACGATTCGAGATTTGGCAGTCAGTAACCTCATTCGGATGCTATATTTTTGTCTTTCGGTGCCAAGTTGGGGCTTTTTCACGGCGATTAACACCTTAACGAGTAGTTTAATTGGTCAAAATGCGTCCGATTCGGTGATGGATGCGATTCGCAAAACGGCTATTATTTCAACGGTGATTACCATTTTATTAGCATTACCTTTTATATTTTTTCCCGAACAACTCCTCACACCGCTATTAACAGGTACGGAACATTCGCAAGTCATTCAAGATGCTATCCCAATTTTCAACATTTTGTTAATTAATTTGGTCGCATCCTCAATCTGTGGAGTCGTTTTCAACGCCTTATCAGGCACGGGCGCGACGGTTTTTGGTACGAAAGTACAAGCCGTTTCGACCTTTGTTTACTTAATTTACACTTGGGTTATTGTGAGTCAATTGCATGTGAGCTTGCATTGGGCATGGCTTGCGGAGGCGATGTATTCCAGTTTAGTTGCGTTATGGACAATTTCATTTTTGCAGTCGAATCAATGGCGCGCTTTAAAAATTTGATAATCAATTGTTTTAAAAAAAGGTATAACAACCTTTGGAAGGTTTTAAACCTTCCAAAGGTTTGATAATCAACGATTTATAAGAATTGTCTATTATTATCTTCCTATTAAAAAGGCATCAAAAACCGTTCGCTTTTGATGCCTTTTGTTTCTCTTGTCATTCCCTTGTCATTCTGTAGGAATCAAGGGCGAGCTTTTCGCGCCTGCCACTTCGCCATATTTGGACAAGTTTGATATGATTTATCGAACGTTACATAAGTCGAATTAATTTTATCTGCAATCCATTTCATCAAATATTCATTTTTTTTCTGTTCGACCGTTGCCAATTGGATTTTATTATAATCTTGTTCCAAATTTGCTTTGTGCGGAGACGTGCGCGACAACAATTTAACCACTCGAAACGCTTTTTCGCCTTGAACGGTCGTAAATTCAATCGGTTCCGTCAACCCATTCACGCGTTTCATGGTGTCAATTGCAAAATAAATCGCAGGGTCTAACTCTCTCGTTTCAAAAGTGGTTGTTCCATTAGAATGATTCGTCAAGCGACCATCATTATGATAACTTTGAGTGCCTTTATCGCCAAAACGTTTCACGGCTTCTGAAAAACGCATAGAATCATTTGTCACGCGTAAACGAATGGAATCCAATGTTCTACGTGCTGCTTTCATATCATCAGATGTAATTTCAGGTTTCAACAAAATGTGTCGAACGTGAATATTATTCCCGCGCCGTTCCAACATTTGGATAAGATGATACCCAAATTCGGTTTCTGTAATCGCCGAAATTTCTTTTTCTTCCAATTTATAAGCGGCGGCTTCAAATTCTGGCACATAAGTTCCGCGTTTTGCAAAACCTAAATCACCGCCTTCGCGCCCTGAACCAGGGTCAGCAGAGAATTTTTTTGCCAAATCTTCAAATTTAGCCGTTCCATCCATGATTTTTTGGCGAATCTCTTGCATCCGTTTGAAAGTATTCGCTTTTTCAGCCGCATTTGGTTTCGGTTTGAAAACAATTTCCGCCACTTCCACTTCTTGATTAAAATACGGCAAACTATCTTTAGGGATTTTCGCAAAAAAACGCTTCACTTCGGACGGCGTGACCGTCACATCGGATAAAACTTTTCCACGCATCCGTTCCGCTAACATTTGCCCGCGCATATCGTCACGCATCGTATTTTTCATTTCATCAGGCGTAATCCCGTAATATTCAATGAATTGTTGAAGATTGCCATTCATGTAACGCAAAATTTGTTCAATCCGCGCAGTGAGTTGCGTTTCCACTTCTTCGTCTTTGATAGGGAGACTATCTAAACGCGCTTGATTGGTCAACAATTTTTGCATCATAATATTATCTAATACCATGCAACGATATTGAGTCGGCAAGTCAGTTTTCTGGTCTTTGGCAGAAGCAAACGCTTCCTCCACGTCGGATAACAAGACATATTCATCGCCTACATTGGCAGCGATACGGTCTGCGATGGCTTTTTGGGCGTTCGCGCCAAAAGTAGCCATGGTTAATTGTAATAATATAAAAACTTTTTTCATCTGTTTATGTAATGATGATCCTTTTAAGTCGCAAAGGTAATCATTTTTGGTTGGTAAATGACATTCATTTTTAGAACGTTGGAATCGGTTGTTTTTTTAAGGTTTTTAATAAATTTTTTATTTTTTAATTTGTTTTGAATATAAAAAATAATATATTTGTAAATTATTTTACGTGGTACAATTTTCGCAAAAATTCACAAATTCTAAAACAAAAAATGCAAAAATGCCCCCTTATGGTGATGTGTTTGCTACTCATCACGCCCCTTTCCGCACAACAAGAAGGTTGGACTTCGACTTGCACAGGAGACGCGCCACACCTCACCGAAATCCTCATAGACGCATGTGGTGCAGAAAATGAAATCACTACCAGCGAATATTTTGTTTTCCAAAATGGTGCTAATACCTTGAATAACAATGTTTTACGTTTGACATGCACCAGTTTGAATAGCGGTATTCGCACGGCTTGGGTCAACGATTTCACTGCCACAAATCCAAATGTGGTAGATTCGCTTAATTGGGGAACGGGCAATTGTCCGAATCGCCCGTTCCGCACGGCACAACAAATTCCACCTCATGCAACGGTTTTAGCCTTTGTGAATCGAACGCCCGATATTTCATTTTTAGATAATCGCCTATTTGAAAACCTTTGTCATTCAACGATTTACGTTGTTTTCGGTGTTTTGAATACGTCCAATCAATATGTGGGCGCGTTTCGGAATTTTGGTTTTCCAAATCAATGCAATGGTATCGCTTGTTTAAAACAAATTGAAGTAAATTTTGGCAATTGTATTCAAAACATTGTGTATCATTATGAACATTTGCCGCAGCCGCCCGCAGGCACCACGAGTTCATTAGCGGATTGGACTAATGGTTCTTACATTCGCCCAAATCCGAATGGCACCCTCTATTATGGTGGCGGCAATCATTCGGGTATCTGCATGCGCACTCAAAACCTTTTGTGCAGTCCAGACACAACTTTTTTGGAATTGACGACTTGCAATCCTACGCGAGTCGGTTGGGACACGGCGCATACCAACAAATTGAATGGTTGTGATAGCGTCATTGTGCGTCATAAAGCATTGATTTTCAGCGATATGCGTCCACAAATCCGAGTGGCGCAGCCGATAAGTTGTGCGGGCAGAGGCGATGGCATCCTTGAACTTTATCAGCTGAGTGGCGGAAAACCACCTTTTCAATATCAATGGAGTTCGGGACATACGGGTAAAACGGCTGATTTTTTGCAGGCAGGGCAGTATCGTTTACAAATTTGGGATGCAGAAGGTTGTAAAATCAACACATTGTTTGAATTACCGCAGCCTTTGCCTCTGAAAATGGTTGCGACAGTCGTTCCACAAACTTGTTATGGCGAATCGGATGCGACGATTCAAGTAAATGCTATTCAAGGTGGAAAACCGCCTTATGCGTATTCGCTTGGAGATATAAATTCTTTTGTAACATTTAAAGCATTTCCAGACAAGTTAAAATATATGGAATCTGGTAATTATGTATTTTTGCTAAAAGATTCTTTATCATGTGTGCATGTAGATACGATTTTCATTGCACAAGCGCCACAACGCATTTTGAAATTGGATACAACCGATTATCATTTAATTTTAGGTGATTCATTGCGTTTGAATCCGCAGGTTAATTTTCAACCAAAATCCATTCGTTGGAGTCCAAATACTTTTTTGAATTGCGATACTTGTTTAAATCCGATGGTACAACCTTTGCAAACCATTCATTATCAATTAGTTGCGCAAGATGAATTTAAATGTCGGGTTCAAATGAACGTTTCAATTGGGGTTGCAAAACCACAACGTTTATTTTTTCCAACCGCGTTTAGTCCAAATAATGATGGCAAAAATGATGTTTTTACGATTCATGCCGACCAAGAAGTTTTAAAAATACTGGTTTTAGAAATCGTGGATAGGTGGGGCAGTTTGCACTTTCGCCAAACTGATTTTTTGCCTAATGATGATACAAATAGTTGGAATGGTGACAATTTACCTTCGGGAACGGTTTTATTGTATCGTGTAAAAGCATTGTTTAAAGATGGAACCGAAGCCATTTTTATGGGCGATGTGACGATTTTGAATTAAACATTTATAATCCATATTCAGTATTTTTAGGAGCAGGAGTAAATGGATATGAGTTGGGTTAATGGAAGTACGGATGGTACGGATTTTCACGAGATTGATACGGATTCTGAACTATAAACATCCGTATCAATCCGCAAAAATCCGTGTCATCCGTACTTCTCTTAACTCAACTTATATCCATTTTATTTTTTCTTATTACTTAACTCATGTTAATTCAAACCATTACAAATGTGTAGAAATCGTCAAATGATTGGAGCCGCCCGCCAAATGAAAATTCCCATGTCCATAATCCAATCGAAAACGATTGATTTTCAATCCAGCTCCAAAACTAAATCCGCCATAACTCAATAAATTCGGCACCACTAATTCGGCTCTGCGTTGATGATTATAACCAAATCTTAATCTAAAATTTTCACTTTTGCCCATTAATAATTCGGCATTGAAAATAATATGTCGAAAAAAATTATCCGCGCTTTTCGCAAATGCAGATGGACCTGAATCGGTTGTACCTAATAAATTGGTGTCTGTATTCACTTTCGCATCATAACGCAAATTCCAACGTTGCAAATCATGCGCAATAATCGAAAAGCGAAAAGGAGCGCGAGGCAATTTTTTAGAGATACCAATTTGAATATCAACGGGTAATGAATTTTTAATATCGTTATAAGAAGTCAACTGCGCACCGAGATTGCGCGCTACGACCGTGAAGGCAAATCGTTTCGACTCATTGCAATACGCCGCCGCTAAATCGGTTGCAATACCTGTTGATTGATAGGTTTCCAATTGCGAACGAATATATTTTATGTTCATACCAATTGAAAAACGTTCATTCATTTGGTGTCCTGCGCCGATATTGAACGCGGTTTCGGTGGCTGAAAATGATTCAGTCGGGTTTCCAAAAGGGTCATTTCCTTGTATGGAACCGTAATTCATATATTGAACGCCGCCTAAAAACGTCGTTTTCCATTTGGAAACGTTCCAAACCGCCCCCGCAAAACCATTTTGAACCCCACCAAAAAGAAATTCATGGCTAAAACTGATATTTCGGTGCATGCTGTCGTTCAACATCGCGGGATTCCGAAAGCCTAACGCAGGGTCATTATCGCGCACCGCAATGACTTCGCCGCCGAGCGCGGTGACGCGTGCTGAAACAGAATGTTTTAAAAATGGAAACGCAACGCGCCCACCGACTTGTGCTGTTGCAGTGAGGCAGCCGAAACTCAATATAATGGCTAATTGGTATGGTGTCAACATTTTGTTTTGGATTTTTTTTCATTAAACGGCTGCAATTTAGGGAATATTATGCAATTGGATGCCGAGCAAACCCCGTTTTAATTTTATTTAAGTACTTGGACAAACGGAGGTATAGCAGCCCTGTAAGGTATAACAACCTTTGGAAGGTTTAAAACCTTCCAAAGGTTTGATAATCAACGATTTATAAGAATTATCTATTATGATGCTTGTTTCGACACATTACTTTAAAGCCTTTTTTGAATTAGGTTTCAGCAATAATTATAAAAGAAACGGTTCTGCAAAGTGTGCCTTTGCAGAACCGTTTCGGATTCACTTCGATAAAAAGCATGATTTTGAAGGGTGGATTGCCGCTTGTAATAAGGCGCACCACCTTCCGAAACCCGAAATCCACCTTCCAAAATCGTTTTATTTTTTGCCTTTTTTCTCTTCCGCCTGCGCACTCCGCAACGCCCGTGGGATTTCCACTAACGCCACTGGAATACTTGGAGACATCATCACTTCTACGCCAGTTGGCACAATAATATTTTTCACCCGATTGGTTTGACCCAAATCTAAATTGGAAACGCTCAAATCCAAATGATCTACCATCGTTTCAGGCGTACATTTAACTTTGACGCGGCGCATGCTCTGAATCAATTTACCACCCAATTTCACCCCTGGCGATTGCCCAATCAACGTCACAGGCACATCCACCATAACAGGTACATTGGGAGTCAATTCCAAAAAGTCAATATGTAAAATCGCCTCCGATGCAGGATGATATTGCACCGTTTTGAGGATTGCTTTATGCACTTTCCCGTCAATCGTTGCTTCTGCGAGTTTAAAATGAGGCGTGTAGATAAGGGGGCGGACATCTTTCACGGTCGTCGTGAAGTGCACATTTTCTTTACCACCATATAAAACACACGGGATTACTCCGCTATTACGGTCTGCTTTGGTTCCTTTTTTGCCCAATGCGGTGCGCGGAACGCCGTTAATTTGAATCACTTCCATTGTAAAAAATCACTTACATTATGTAATTAGGATACAAATGTCTCTCCCTGAAAAAAGACGCGCAAAAGTACGCTTTTTTCTTCACAAAGAAATTGTTTTCCTATTATTTTTTTTGTCATTTCGTGCATTACTGAGTTGTTAAAGATTTAAGATGTAAATAATGGATTATCAATCTCTTTTTTCCCGCAAATTTTGCTGATTTTCTCGCAGATTCTCGCCTATTTTCTTTTGGAGTCTTTTGCTGCGAAAAAAACATATTATAATTTTAACAACTCAGTAGTGTAATCCCTAAATCCGTTCCATCCGTTTTACCATTCCGCGATCCGTTATAAAATTGCCGCTAAAAGATACATTTCTGTCAACGTCGGCGCAATACTGCCGCCACTTGGTTCGAGCGTTACCGCAAATGCCTCTGCTTTTTCAAATGGCTTCATGGTTTGACAATCCGTTTTATCGGCTTGTAACAAACCTGCGTCTATCGGTTTTTTATCCACAATCGCCCAAAGTTGATATTGTTTGCCTGCGGGTGGCGGCGGCAATTGCTCCACTACGAATAAAGTCCCTTTTTGAAGGGGATTCCAAAAAATCGTAGCTTGTGCATTGGGCGCGATTTTCAAGCCTTTTAATTGAATTTTCTTCGTCTCTCGATGCCGCATTAAATGAATTTGACTTTCTAATTGATTGATAATCAATTGTTTTTGAGCGATTATGCTTTGTTGTCCTTTATTGCAATTTGCTAATTCCTGTTTGGCATCTCTCCATTTCAAACCCAAAAAAACACTACTCGCCAATGCCGTCACCGCTAAAATCCAACCCAAAGATGGATTCAAAAAGTTCGTTTTAGGAAACGCTTTGGGTATTTCGGCGGTGGGTTGCGCCTGATTTAAAGCGTTGTTTAAAATAATTTGTTTTAACTCAGGGCGTGGCGTAACCGCGTGCGCCTGTGCATATCGTAGTAAAGCCGACTCAATCGCATCCATTTCCATGCGAATTTCGGGATGTAGCTGCGCCATTTTTTCCAATTGCGCGGCTTCATCTGGCGGCAGACCATTCATTACGTACAATTCGATGATGCCCGATTCGATGATTTCCCGAAGATTCATATCCAAGTTGAAATTAATATTAACGTTAAAAATAATTCTTTTAATTTCGTGATTGCACTGCGCACTCGCGTTTTGACGGTTCCAAGTGGGAGGTTTAAATATTCAGCCGTCTCGGTATGTGTATAACCTTGAAAATAAATGAGTTCTATTAATTCTTGATGTTCGGGTGCAAGGCGTTTGGTCAACCGTTTTAAATCCAAACCGTCCAATTGCATAGAAGTATGTTGTTGTAAATCAATGTTGTGGACATTATCCTCGAGATTTTGGTGGTGTTGTCCGAAACTTTTTTTACGGGTCGCATCAATCGCCGTATTTCGGGCAATGTTGATGAGCCATGTAAATAATCTGCCTTTCGACGCATCATATTGTTCAAAACTGCGCCATGCTTTTGAAAAAGTGTCTTGCAACACCTCTTCCGCTATCTCTTGTGCCTGCGTGATGCGGATGATCGCACCCAAAAGCGCATCTGCATATTTGTCATATAGCAACGATAGCCCATTTGTATTTTGGTCTCGAATTAATGCAATAATCGCATCATCATCCCCTGCTTGTGACATCGTAAGATTTTAATTTTATTTTTAAAAAATTTGATGCCGCAAAGATACACTTTTTATTTTAAAAAAAAGCGATGCTATTTCCCGCAGATTTTGCAGATTTTTTTCGCAGATTTTGCAGATTTTTTTTATGGAGCGTCCCGAAATCTGCTTAATTTGCGGGAAAATTCTACTCCTATTTTTATCAAAAAAGTCTTGCAAAGTGTTTGTGACTTTACAAGACTTTACAAATTAGCTATGGTAAGGATTCTTAAAAACAGCTCACTCTTTTACAATCTTTTGTGTAACAATCAGTTCCACATTATTTTTTATTTGAATAAAATAAATACCTGTTGTAAGATTTCCCGTCGGCAATTCCAAACGATTCTCTCCTACATTCACCGTATGCAGCGTTGTTAAAACATTTCTGCCTGTCACGTCTAAAACGGAAACGGTTGCTTCAAATGCTTTTGGGCTTTCAATGCCTACCGTTACATCGTTGAAAGTCGGGTTTGGAAACGTTTTGACGTTGAAAATAGCACCGTTGACGTTCACAACACTTGTTCCGATATTACAAACCGTTGCAATTTTGCCCAATTGACCGCGTACTTCGCCGCCAGGATTCATCGCCGTATGCACATTGAAATACGTTCCGCCTGTTACAATCGTATTCACATCCGCCATCATCAAATTGTTGATGTACCCAAAAAACGCATTGCTAACCATGGTCAACGGATACAAAACACCGCCTGCAACGCCTACTGCCCCTTTATGTACGTGTGCAGAAGTCGCATTGCCCGTCAATTTGTCCACCACAAACATCGCATGAGCATTATCTTTATTGCGATTAATGGACATCATCCCCAATCCGTAACTCGGCGCAACCACCGCAGGAGCTTCTTGCGCTCCGCACATCGAAGTAATCAAACCTTCGCGCACCGTCGGATAAATTTGACCCCGAATTTCACCATTTGGATTCGCCGCCGTGTGGATGTTGAAATACCAACCACTTTTCAACGCCGTGTTAATATCCGCAACGGTGAAACCCGTAGCCGTACCTGTGTAGTAATTTTGAATCGTCGGAGAAGTCGCCAAAGTGGTCACGACTCCGCCTGCCATACCGCGTGTACCTGTGTGAATGTGGGCTGCTGTCGGGGTCAAACCCGTGTATAAAACGTTGTAACTCAATGTATCCAAAGTAGAATTGATGCTCACAAGTCCTAAACCTTTTGCATTTGTCGCCACAAAAGGCGTTCCTTGCGCACCTTCTAAAAACGCATCGTGTTGAATCCCACGTTGTGGCATCAATTGCGCCCGAATTTCACCATTCGGATTTGCTGCCGTATGCACATTCACATAAACTTTGCCACTTGTCAAACTATCAAGAAACATTTGATTCACATCCAATGAACCCATTAAAACATTTCCATTCGCCGTCAACGTGTAGGCAACGCCGCCCGCAACGCCCGTACCGCCAAAATGTAGATGCGCCGATGCAATATCGCCACTTAAACCATTCACCACGATTTTGTAATCCAATTTCGCCTGACTGTACGAAAGTGTAAACGCGCCTAAACCTGCCGCCGTCGTACTGACCGCAGGCACTTGATTGGCACCCGACAACAATGCCATATAATTATTGTCTTTTTCCAACCGCAATTGAGCGCGAATTTCGCCATTTGGGTTAGCGGCAGTATGCACGTTCAAATACAAACCGTTGTCAATCGCTGCGGCTAATTGCGCTTTGGTGAAGGTCAAGGTCGTTTGAATCCGATTGCCCCGCACAAAACTTGACAAATCAATTAAAACACCGCCCGTTTGACCCGCCGCGCCGCTATGAATGTGGCAACCCGTGACCGCACCACTCAAACTGTCAAAAACTGCATTGACATTGACCGTCATATAATCTTCTTGTACCATGAAGGTTGCCAAACCTTTCGCCGCCGTGACGACCGTAGGCACTTGATTGGCACCGTTCAAACGACTCGCAAATAACAATTTGGCATCCGAATTTGGCATTTCAGTCGTTTCGCTACATTGATTTGCGGATTTTCCAAGTTGACCGCGCACTTCGCCGTTTGCATTCGCTGCCGTGTGGACATTATAATAGGTGTTGCCCATCATAATTGTCATCGCATTCGCGGGAGTCATTGCCGTGTATCCGAAAAACGCATTGCCCGTCATCGCCGACAAATCGTATAAAACGCCGCCTGTCGCACCCGCCGCACCTGTGTGTAAATGCGCTGCACTCGCATTACCCGACAAACCGTTGTTGACAAACATGATATGAGCATTATCTTGCATGCGATTGATGGACATCATGCCCAAACCAATGGCACGACTATTCAAACTTGGGACTTGTTGAGACCCGCAAAGCGATGTAACAAAAGACTCCCGTACCGTCGAAAGCACTTGACCGCGAATTTCACCATTTGGATTCGCCGTAGAATGGATATTGAAATAAAAACCATCTTGTAAAGCCGCTTTCACCATAATTGCCGTCACGCCAGGCGCGAGTCCTGTGTAAAGATTCGTAACCGAAGGAGAAGGCGTTAAGGCAAAGACAACTCCGCCATTCATGCCCATCACGCCTTGATGCAAATGCGCACTTGTCGGCGTAACGCCCGTGTACAAAACCGCATAACTCATCGTGTCCAACGTCGAATAAATACTGGCAATTGCTAAACCTATTGCATTCGTCGAAACGGCAGGCACTTCTTGCGCGCCTTCCAAAAACGCATTGTGTTGAATGCCTTGTTGAACGGATAATTGACCGCGAATTTCACCGTTAGGATTGGCAGCCGTATGAATATTGACATAAATTGCGCCGATTTTCAAGCTGTCCAAAAACGCGGAATTGACTGATAATGAACCACTTAACACATTACCCGATGCCGTCAAAGCATAAGCAACGCCACCTGCAACGCCCGCCGCGCCAAAATGCAAATGTGCCGAAGCGATTGCACCACTTAACCCGTTGACGACGATTTTATAATCTAATTTGGTTTGGTCGTAAGACAATGTAAACGCGCCCAAACCTGCTGCTGTCGTATTGACCGCAGGCACTTGATTCGCGCCAGAAAGCATTGCCATATAATTATTGTCTTTTTCCAACCGCAATTGAGCGCGAATTTCGCCATTTGGATTGGCTACGGTGTGAACGTTTAAGTATAAACCGCCGTCAATTGCCATTGCTAATTGCGCTTTGGTGAACGTGATTTGGGTTTGAAGGCGATTCCCAACCACATTTGAACTCAAATTAATGGCAACACCACCATTTTGACCCGCCGCACCCGTGTGAATGTGGCAACCCGTGACCGCGCCACTCAAACTGTCAAAAACGGCATTGACTTGAACCGTCATGTAATCTTCCTGCACCAAAAAAGTGGCTAAACCTTTTGCCGTCGTGCTGACCGCAGGCACTTCATTGCTGCCGTACATTCGAGCGCAGAATAATAATTTGCCATCGGTGTTAAATCCAAAACTTTGGATGGATAATAAGCAACATAGGAGTAAATAATAATTCTTCATTCTTGCTTGTTTAATAAAATGATTAAAAAAGAGGTTTAAAAAAGCCTTGTAAATCAACATACGTTTAAAATTTGCAAAGTGGATTTCAGTAATTGATTTTTTTTTGAAATTATAATTTCCACTTATTTTTGTAAGTATTTTTAAAAATGAACGTTGCTAATAAGCAACTCACGAGTAAATTCAAATGGATCATGCTTTATCTTTTAAAAATTATAAAAGGAGGTTTAAAAAGTCTTGTATTTGGACATACGTGGAGGATTGGGAAAGTGGATTTATTAAAATGTTTTTTTTGATATAAATAATCTCAGTGCATGACAAAAAAAAATGGTAATATTTTTCCCGCAGATTTCGCAGATTTTTCCGCAGATTTGCGCGGATTTTTAAAAATAAAATTTGGAAAACCTGCGTAAATCTGCGAAAAAAATCTGCGAAATCTGCGGGAAAAATATTACCTACTTTTAACCTTAAATGAAACATCGTTTTTTTTTGAGAAATTTCATTTTTACAACTACCTTTGCGCCATGAATTACTTGAAAAACATATTAATGACCCTTTTGATTGCAGCCGTCTTGATACAGACCTTTGCAACGGTGGGCGTTATTATCCGATTTCAAGCAAATCAAGATTATTACGAACAAGTGTTATGCGTTAATAAAAATCGTCCTGAATTGGCTTGTCATGGCAAATGTTTTTTGATGCAACAGTTAAAATACGAATTTGAACAAGAACAATCGGCTGAAAGACAGCATCTTCAAAAATTGCTTGACCGAGATATAGTGCTTTTTTGCAATACGTTTGTGCCATTGAATTTAAAAACTCCTTTTTTTAATAGATTTCAAAACACGATAAATCACTTATTTTTAAAACAATTGCATACACAACTGCTTTATGTCCGTATTTTTCACCCACCTGTCGCGCTCGCGTAAGGTTTGATAGCCTATATTCCATCTATTTTTTGTTTTAAAAGGTCCAAAATAGCCTCTTGAAAGGTGCTGTTTTGGGATGATTTCGTTACCTAATTCATTGATTTTCAATTGAAAAGAAT